>CAYOYX010000003.1:0-79426 GCA_964408275.1 uncultured Occallatibacter sp. | reverse complement strand
CCGCGGATTCGCCGTCGTCGCCGGCGAGGTTCGCCGCCTGGCCGAGCGCACCAAGAGCGCGACGGAGGAGATTTCAGGCACCATCCGCAGCATTCAGGAGGAGACCCGCGAAACTATGCAGGTAATGCAGGACAGCCGCGCCGCCGTAGAGACCGGCATGGGCGAGACCTCGCACGCCCGCAAGAGCCTGGAAGCGATCATCGAATCCTCCAAGCAGGTCGAGCATCAGATTCACCTTATCGCCACCGCCGCCAACGAGCAGACCTCCGCCGCCGGCGAAATCTCCGAGTCCGCCGGACACATCTCGCAGTTGTCGGTCGAGAATGCGCAGGGCGCCGAGGAGGCCGTCGAAGCCCTCAAGAATCTCGCTTCGCTGGCTGCCGATCTTGACGGCATGATCCGCCAGTTCCGTCTCGATGGCGACCATCAGGCTGGCGGAAAATTGATGGGCCAAAGTCTACAGATGGGCCATTCCACGCTGCGCGCAGCGCACACATAATCTCTGTTTTCCCGCGGCAGCCTGCCCCGGATCTGCATTCTTCAGGCTGCCGCCTTTTTTCCTCCACGCTGCCGGGTATTTTTCCGGCAGCGTTTTTGTCGCGTGCGGCATTCTATTTTTCTTCTAATTGATCTGCTCAGACCAGTTTTCGATTCTGAGCCCCTGAACGCGCTCAAATTCGCTGGTGTTGTTGGTCACTAGGGTGAGTCCGAGGGATCGAGCGTGAGCCGCAATCAGCAGATCATTCGAGCCAATCAACGCTCCCCGCCGCTTGAGATCGGCACGAATAATCGCATAATCGAGTGCCGCACTTGCGGGGTAGTCCAGAGCCTCGACGTAACGCAGAAACTCATCGAGCGCTGCCTGGTCCTTCTCTCGCCGCGGCGAGATCTCAACACCATACAGCAACTCGGCTTTGGTAATCGCGGAGATGCAGACCTCGCTGACCGCTACCGTCTGTAACTTTTTGAGAACTGCCTCATCCGCGCGCTTCATGATGTAGGAAGAAATATCGGTATCGAGCATATAAACAGCCATCAGAAGGAACGCTCCTGCACCGGCAGATCATCAACGCTCTCCATGAACTCCTTTGAGGCGACGGCGTCCGATGCAAGATAGGCAGACCAGTCTATAGGCCGCGCGGAAAGGATGACCTCGTCGCCCTGTTTGCGAATGAAGACTTCCGGAGTGGAAAATTGAAACTCCTTCGGGAGCCTGACTGCCTGACTCCTGTTGTTCATGAAAATTCGAGCTGTTCGCTGCATTGCGCCCTCCAAAAAGATGGCATATACAAAAGTATATGCCATGATGGTCATTTTTTCAACGGTGCGCAAATCCGGTGGTTTGCCGGAATTAAGAACATTCCCGCTTACTCCTTGCGCAGATACGTCCGCGAGAGCCGGTCGTGCCAGCTCAGGTGGTCGTCGTCAAAGAGCGCCCAGGCCACGCCCAGACCCAGCGGAGCCACTGACAGCAGCATCGCGCCCAGCCGGTTGCGCAACTCCCCGGCGGTAGGAATCCGCTCGTCAAAAGTACAGAAGGAGATGCCGGCGCACCTCATCCCCGGCGTGGCCGAGTCCAGCACGAGGAAATACGCATGATAGAGCAGGCCAATCAACAGGAAGGTTGCGGCGGCGCCTGCTTCCATAATTCTGTTCGCGGGCAGCGAACCGACGATGACGGAAACCGCCAGCGCCAGCCCCAGAAAGGCCGCGCTGATCAGCGCGCCATCCACCATGGTTGCTGTCAGGCGCTCGGCAAATGGAGCCAGATGCACCTCCGTGAGCGTTTTAGCTCTCTCTTCATGCTCTGTTTCCTCCTGGCTTGAAGTCGCCAGCCTGATCCCCGACCAAGCAGGCTCCGGCCACGCTGGCGCAACATCAGCGGTCTGAATCGGGCCTGGGTCAACCTCGAAGATGCTTAACTGCCTCTCTATCTCCTCCACCGCATGGGATGTCCGACGCGGGCGCATCTTGCGGCCGGCGACCGCTTCGCGCGGGAAGGTGATGAGGTTGGCGTAAACGGGCTGTTCTGTGTGGTCTGCCTCACGCGATGGAAACTCCAAGGGGACTACGGCCCGAACTGAATTCTGTTCAATAGGCCGCAAGCCTGAATCAGGCTCCCAGCACTCATGCGCGAATTCGTTCTCCCAGGACTCGAGCGAATCCGGCAGCGCATCCTGAAGCGAGAGCCGCGGTGAATCCGGGGGCACCTCCGGCTGCATTTGCAACTCCGCTCTCTCCACCGCTGCAACTTCCGGTTCCCGTACCGAAGCGAAGTTGAACTCATTCGCAACTGGCTGCGGCGAATCCAACAGGATCGGTCCAGCTATGATGCTTTCAGCGACTACGTATTTTGTCTCCGCGGCACTCTCCACAACTGCCTGAACCTTATCGCTCATTGCTGGAGCGTCCATGCGCCGCGCGATGGGTATCTCCGCTGCCTGCATCTGGTTGTAGCTCGGCGCCTGAGCGTAGCGCGCGGCCACGCGAGCGGCTGCCAGCGCAGCAAGGCTGCTGGTCGCGCTGCTGCTCTGGACGGGCGCGGCGGGCTGCGTCCTGAGCCTGCCTTTGCGGCTCTGATGCGCGGCAAGCCGCAGGCTGACCTCGTGCTTCCAGTTGTATATAGAGTTGGGCTGAATTGCGATTGTGCTCAAGGCTCCCCTGTCCCTTCTCCGCGCTTGTCTCTCCGGCAATCCCGGCCCGCGCGGCTATACCAATTCTTCAGACCCGCATAAACGGGCTTGGAGAACAATTGATTTCAAGAGAAAAGGGAGGTAGCGTGAGCGAAATGCAGGCGGCCCACAACTCATCTTGCACTCAAGCCCTGTGCGGGTTCGAGCGTGATGTGAGCCAGTCGAATTTTTGCCTGCTGCCAGAGTTGCTCGACGCTCGCCAAATGCCGGGGCAGCCATTTTTGCTATGCTGACCTTGGCTCCGCAATGCGTCTTCGCAATCTATTTTTTATCACGATGCTGGCTCTCTGTCACCTGCAAATGCGCGGGCAGGCATTGACCAATGCGGCACCCCCACCGGCAGCAGCCTCCAGCCCCGCGACGTTCACCGTCATGAGCAGCCCGGATGCAGGCGGCCAATCGGCCTCTCTGCCGGACGATCCCGGTCAGGAGGCCATACCCGTCGCTCAGCCGGAGCTGCTGCCTCCGAGCGGTGTGCCGGTCACATGGCAAGCCGACAGCCAAAGCCGCGACGGCGACATCTGGACCCTTACCGGCGGGGTCGTCGTCCACTACCGCGATTACATCCTTCGCGCTGACAAGGTCGTCTATCACCAATCCACTACGGAGCTGGAGGCGGAGGGCAATCTCCAGGTCGCCGGCGGTCCCAACGACGTGCTCATCTACGCATCGCGCGGCGAGATGCGCCTGAATGCTCACATCGCGCGCTACTCCGACGTTCACGGCTCGCAAGGCGTCCGCGCCTTTGGCCGCACCACGGTCTACTCCACCACCAATCCACTGCTTTTTACAGCGCGTGTGCTGCTCGAGAACGGCGAAGGCCGCTACAAGCTCATCGACGGCACCATCACCAACTGCCGTTTGCCGCGGCCCGATTGGCAGATATTCGCCCACACCATCAGTTTGAACGATAAAAAAGCCTCCACAAGCAATGCGCTCTTCAAATTTATCGGCCTGCCGCTCTTTTATTTTCCTTACCTGCACCATCCCGTCGACGAATCAGGACGTGTCAGCGGCCTTCTGATTCCCGTCGTCAGCACCGGCTCATCAGTTCGCGGTTACACCTTTGGCGAGCAGTATTACTGGGCCATCAGCCGCAGCATGGACATGACCGTCGGCATGGAGTACTTCAGCAAGCGCGGATGGGCGCCCAGCGGCGACTTCCGCTACAAAGGCCCCGGCCTCGACCACCTGACCGCGCGCTGGAATGCTCTGCTCGATCGCGGCGTCTGGCTGCCCAGCACCTCCAATCCCACTCCCCTGGTCCTGGTCAATCAGGGCGGCCTGGACATCACTCTGCTCGGCCGCAAGGAGATCACTTCTGAAACCCGCTTGGCCGCCGCCGGCGATTACCTCTCCAGCTACGTCTACCGACTGGTCTTCAACGACAACTTCTGGCAGGCGGTCAGCTCCGATGTGCATAGCACCCTCTCGCTCACCAGTGCGCACAATGGCTTCGTACCCTCTCTCTCCGTGGAGCGCTTCCAAACCTTTGCCGGAACCGCCAACAACAGCACCAATGTTTCAACCATCAACGACAATCAGGCGCGCATTCTTCACCTGCCTAATCTGCGCCTGGATGTGCTTGACCGACCGCTCGGCGCTTCGATGCTCTACTGGGGTCTGAGATCTTCGCTTGGCTATCTGAACCGCTCCGAGCCGGGAGAACCGCTCTCATCAGCGCCAAACAGCCCAGTCGGAAGCAGCTTCCACGCCCGCAACGTGGGACGCATCGACTTCTATCCGCATTTCGCGCTGCCGCTCTCCGGCGGAGGCTGGAGCCTGCTGGCCGAGGCGGCCGTGCGTGATACCGCCTACACCATTAGTCAGAATCCCGACTTGACCAACACCAACGGCGGTGTGCCCACCATCAGTCACGATCCCATCAACCGCAAGGATATTGAAGCCTCGGTCGATCTCCGCCCTCCGGCCCTCGAACGCGACTTCACGCTCACGCGCTGGAATCGCCAACTGCGCCACATCATCGAGCCGGAGTTCACCTACCGCTACGTCGCCGGCATCGGCACACAGGCGCAGAATGTGCTGCTGATCGACTCCACCGACATCGCCACCAACAACAACGAAGTTGGCTACTCGCTCACTCAGCGCTTCTATCTCCGTCCCACGGATGCGAAGCCTTGCGCGGTTGTGGAGGGAGTAGTTCTGGAAGGTTGCGCGAAGCCGCGCGAGTGGGCCAGTTGGCAGATTGCGCAGAAGTACTATATTGACCCCAGCTTCGGCGGCGCGCTTATCTCCGGCCAGCGCAATGTCTTCGACTCTACGCTCGAAATGAGCGGCGTTTCCTTTCTCACCGGGTCGCGCAACCTATCCCCCATTACTTCGCGGGTTCGCTTCGAGGCCATCGACAATCTCCGCATTCAGTGGGATATGGATTACGACCCCAAGGCCGGCGAATTCCTCGCCGACAACCTCTTTGCCGGTTACAGTTGGGGCCGTACTACGGTCGGCTTCGGCCATGCCCTGCTGAACGCCGTTGACGAGAACGGCAGTTCAGCTTCCACCGTTAAAAGCCAGATCGTGCAGCCTTTCTTCTCGGTCGGAAAGGCCAGCGGCAAAGGCCTGAATCTGGCCGCCAACGGAGGCTACGACTTTGCCTTGAACTCACTGCAATACGCGGGGGCGCAGGCCGTCTATAACTGGGACTGCTGCGGCCTTTCATTCGGTTACCGGCGTTTCAATCTCGGAACGCTCCGCAACGAGACCCAGTGGCTCTATAGCTTCACCCTGGCCAACTTCGGCACCGCCGGCGACATCCGCCGTTCCAACACCGCCTTCCGCGATCCCACCCTTCCACCGGCGTATTGAATTTAATTTGACACTCGTCTACTGGATAAGTATTCTGACGCGAGATCGCCGCAAGCCGTTCCCGGCGTTCAATATCAATCATTCAGGGGGCTTTTTATGAAACGGTTCACATTTTTTGCATTGACGTTAGCTTCGGCGCTTCTGTTCATCCCGGCCATGAACTGTGCTGCTCAGGACAGAGATCACGACCGGTACGACCGGGACCGTGTTGAGGATTGCGTAGACAACACAAGCTGGCAAATCACCGCCAATGGCGCCTTCTCCGGCACATGGGTCTTCCATCGCGACGGGGAGGTAGTCGGTATTTACCCCGCGGGCGGCGTTGCTTGGCGTGGAAGATGGCATCAGATTGACCGCCATCTCTACATGTATGAATTTGACTACCAAGGCGTACATGCCCGTCAGTGGGTGCGGTTTGTCGATGACGGCAGCCGGTTGCTGGGCTACAGCGATCCGGATATGCGCAATCTGAATCGTGAGGGAACACGCTCGCGATAGTGGTCATCAAATAATGACGCCGAACCGCGCGGGCTTTCCAGCTTCGACATTGATTCGAGGAAAGTCCGCGCAACTTCTAGCCGGTCCGCAGTTGGCTGGCTGGAGTATTCTTTTGTTAGAGGATTTGATATTGTCCCGCACACACTTTTTGGCTGGCCTGCTCGCTGTGGGCATGGCCGTGGGCTGCAAGGCCCAACCCGCTCCGCCCGCGCCTGACCAGTCGCTCAATCATCACATTGAGATCATGGTCCGCTCACAGTACAACATCCCCCCGGACTACTCCGTCACCCTCGGCGCGCGCAAGCCTAGCCAGATTCCCGGCTATGAGACGCTGCCCATCACGGTCAGCCACAACGGCCATTCTCAGGAGATCGAGTTTCTGATCTCCGACGATGGCAAGACGCTGGCCCGATTCGACAAGTTTGACTTGCTCAACGACCCGTCCCTCAAGATCGATGTCACCGGCCGTCCTATTCGCGGCAACCCCACTGCCAAGGTCACGGTCATCAACTTCGACGATCTTCAGTGCCCCTATTGCGCCCAGATGCATCGCACGATCTTTCCGGCAACGCTGGAACGCTACAAGGACAAGGTCCGCTTCATCTACAAGGACAACCCGTTGGTTGAGATTCACCCCTGGGCAATGCACGCCGCCGTTGACGCCGAATGCCTTGCCGCGCAGAGCGGCGACGCCTACTGGAGCTTTGTCGATTATGTCCACTCTCACGGCGCAGAGGTCAGCGGCGAAGATCGCGACCAGACCAAGAGCTTCAATGTGCTGAATCGCATCGCCCGCCAGATTGCCACGCTGAACAAACTCAACGATACCCAGCTTGACTTATGCCTTGCCAAACAGGACGAAAGCCCGGTTCGCGCGTCCATGAAAGAGGCCGATTCGCTGAAAGTAGAGGGTGCGCCCGCGATCTTTGTCAATGGGGAACGCATCAGCGGCGCAATGCCTCAGAATCAGCTCTGGATTGTGATTGACCGCGCCCTGCACGCTGAGGGAGAGGAACCACCGCCTGCGCCGGACCAGTCGGCCAAGTAGCCGGCGGGGTCTGTGAAATTTCATATCCCCTCCCCGGCCTTTGCATTTATCCTAGTGAGTCAGGGGCTTTTGCGCCTGTCAGGAGAGATTCCGTTGCAGATCAAAGCAAGTTGCCGCACACCTTTCCGTTTTACAGCGCTGCTTCTGTGTGGCGCCAGCGTAATGGCGGCCGTGACCGGCTGTCACCGTCCTCCCTCGGCGGATGTCGTGGCCACCGTGAACGGCAAGGATATTCTGCGTTCTGAAATGGAAAAGTATTACAAGGCGAATCTCACTGACAATAACGCCCAGGAGCCCTCCGCCGAGCAGGCCAATATAGTCCGCCTCCAGATCCTGAGCAAGATGATCGACGACGAGATCCTCTGGCAGCGCGCGGTCAAGCTCAACCTCGCCGCCAGCGATGAAGATGTGAACGCAAAGCTGACGGAATACAAGGCCCCTTATACGCAGGAAGAATGGGACAAGCAGCTCAAGGCGCACAACATCACCGTGGACGACTACAAGCGCGATCTTCGCCGCCAGTTGACCCGGACCAAGCTGCTCAACAAGGAGATTGAGTCCAAGATCAACATCACCGACTCCGAGATCAGCGCCTACTACGCTGCCCACAAATCGGAGTTCAACCTGATCGAACCGCAGTATCACCTGGCGCGGATCGTCGTCACCGGCAGACCCGCGCAGCAGGCCGGCAACCTGCAAAACAGCAAGGCCTTGAACGACACCGACGCCAAGAAGGAAATACAAGATCTGCATACCAAGATGGTTGGCGGCCAGGATTTCAGCACGCTGGCCATGAACTACTCCGAGGATCCGAATACCGCGGCCAATGGCGGAGACATCGGATTTCTCCCCGAGTCGCAACTGCGCGGCGATGCGGAGATATACAACGCCGTCAGCAAGCTCAAGCCGGGAGAGTTCACGGATGTGCTCACCGCCTATGACGGCGCCGGACCAGCCCGCCACATCGTCGGTTACGTCATTTATAGGCTGATCGCGCGTGAGCCGGCAGGCCAGCGCGAGTTGAATGATCCGCGTGTGCAGCAGGTCATTCGCCAGGGTCTCCGCGAAAGCCACGCGCAACTGCTTCAGAACGCCTACTTCGAGGTGCTCCACGACGAAGCTAAGGTCCACAACTACTTTGCCGATCAGATTCTCAAGCAGGGTGCGCAATAAACAGCACCGCATGACCCTTCGATTTAACTTGTACTGGCGGATGATTCCGGCTATTGTTCCAGTCATCGCCTGCTGCGGCATACTTCTTTGCCAACAGTTTGCTTTGAGTCAGGAACCTTCAGCCGCAACGAGCAAAATTCATTTTTATATCGAGGCGCGGGATGGACAAGGAAATCGAATTGCCGGCCCTGTGAACCGCTCCGCTACGTCGAAAGATGCTATTGCCAAGCTGGTTTTCAGTCGCGAATATCAGCCGGGAGATCGTATCCTCTTCGCCGGTCCGCGCCGTATGGCGGCGCGCTTCGATGAGAATATGCCCGAATGCATAATCTACGCACTGCAATCTTCATTGGGAAATTTATCGTATGAGATACCTTATGGCCGCGGCGAGCAGCAAACGGGCAGCGCCTATGCGCCGGAGAGTTTTTCCGGCAACAATCATCGGGTAACGCTGCGCGCGTTGACCGCGCAGGAGCGTTCCGGCTATCGCAACCTCGCGTTGAATCCCTGCGATCTGCCGCTGCCGGAGCAGGCATCGGCGCAGTTCTTTCCTCACGCCAGCTCGAACAGCGTTGCCCGAGACCTGTACGATTTTGCAGCGCGCAACGCCATCGACGGCAGCATTCAGAACGGCCATCACGGCGTGTGGCCTTACCAGTCCTGGGGACCGGAATTGCGTTCGGATATCTGGTGGAAGGTGGAGTTTGGCCGCCCTGTCGAGCTGGATAAGATTCGCCTGCTGATCCGCGCCGATTTTCCTCACGATAGTTATTGGAAGAGCGCAGAGGCGGAGTTCTCCGATGGAAGCCGCATCACTCTCCAGATCAAACCCTTCGCCGGATTTCAGGAGTTTGCATTTCCCAAGCGACAAGCCACCTGGCTGCGGATCACAAAACTTGTGCCGGAAGATTCGAGCAAGTGGTGCAGCTTTGTTGAAGTGGAGGCATGGGGAAGAGATTTGCCTGAGTAACTTCAGAGCGGCACTAGAGCGTCTCTGCCGTTGGCCGCAGGCGCATTGACCGTACATCTTGAGGCTTGATAAAATGGAGTCAGCAATCCTCTATACAGGAGAGGCTAATCAAATAGTTGATCTCGTTGCGTCCTCCGCCGGTAATTAGGCGAAAGACTCGCAAGACAGCAGAGATAATTCAAAGGAAAATACATCTCTATGAAACTTAAATTTCTCTTTGTTATTACTTTTCTTCTCACTGTTTTTCCAATAACCGGTTGCAAGCCCGATTCGGCATCGCTGATGGCGGCTGTGAAGGCCGACAACACGCAGGAAGCCGGCAATCTCATCAAGAAGGGCGCCGATGCGAATAGCCGCACCTCACCGAATGGCTGGAGCGCGCTTCATTACGCCGCCAGGAATGGAAATGTTGATATTGTCCAGCAGCTTCTCAGCGCTGGCGCCGATGCTAACTATTCGGGAAGCATGGACGGAAAGGCAAATTCAGCCGTCGCTCTGAAGCCGCTTGTACTGGCGCAGGTGAGTCTGGATTTGGTCAGTCAGATTCCCGCCTCCCAAATGGAAGCCAAGCTGCACGAGATTGGATTGGATGATCAGGCGCTGGTCAGAAGCATGAAAGACCCAACCGCCGCGTCGCGATACCGGAAGGTTATCGATCTTCTGACGCCTGTAACGAAGTGACCGCAGCCGGTTGAGCAGAACTCGTTTCTCCATCCAGCTCGACTGAAAGATGGTGAGTTCATGCCGCGAGTTTTACTCTTCCTGGCCGCATCCACCGCGATTCTTCCGCTCTCCTGGCGTTCGTTCAGGAATTTTCGCGCGCACGGCTTCTATCGCTTCTTTGCATTTGAGTCGCTGCTGGCCCTCATCCTGCTGAATGCGCCCAAGTGGTTTCGCAACCCGTTTTCGGCGCGGCAACTGATTGCATGGTTTCTTGGGGCCGTCTCCATCGGATTGGCCATTGAAGGTTTCCGCCTGCTCAAGGTGATTGGGCGGCCAGTAACTGCCAGCTCCGGAAGCGCCAATCTGGCCTTCGAGAACACTACCGCATTGGTCACCGTCGGCGCGTACCGCTGGATTCGCCATCCACTTTATGCGTCGTTGCTGGCGCTGGCCGGAAGCGCATGGTTGAAAGACCCGCTAGGAGCCTGCTCCCTTGCGCTGATAGCTGGCGCAAGCGCATCTCTGCTGGCCACCGCAATCACAGAGGAGCAGGAAAACCTCCAACGCTTTGGTGAAGTCTATGCCGGCTATATCAAGCGCACCCGGCGTTTCATTCCATTCATCTTTTGATGGTGCATCGCGAAGCGCCGTCAGGCGATCCGGTTCGCGTGGCCGCTGTGCACCATCTCGATGGGGAAGGTCTGAATCTCGAGATCGATGCTGGCAATCTCGGTATCGCAATCCTGCGGATGGCTGCGCGTACACTGGCAGAGTTCAGTGAAGCGGATATGGCCGCTCTGGCTCAACTCCAGCCCGGAGGCGATCAGAATACTGTAAATATCAACGCAGGCATGGCGTTCAAACTCGAAGAGCATACTGATGGTTCCGCTATCATTCGCGCCCCGGCTCAGCACCCAGCCGCCGCAGCCCAGTATCGCCCCAGTGAGGGTCTGAACCAGATGCGACGGCTCTTCGAGAGAGATGGCCTTCATCTGCATCGCCCAGGGGATGCTTACTCTCTGCTCCGTATGCTGGAATGGGGCCATTAGCTTCACATCCGCTTTATCGGAGCGTTCCTGCGCAACGTCATCTTTGTGCCGGAGTCGAACGGCGGATGACCGGCTTTGATACAACCTTTCTTTCGAGAGCCTCCCGGCCTCTTGCGCTGGTAATTGAAAAGCTCGACAACCTTTCAATTTCCACAGCCGATGAAAATGATTTAGCTTCATAGACAGCATGATTGTCGGTTCAGGAATTGACCTGGTGGAGATCGGGCGCATCCAGAAGTCCATGGATCGCTTTGGGCAGCGCTTTCTTAATCGCGTCTTTACACCGGCGGAACAGGCCTATTGCCTGCGCAAGAGCAAATCCGCAGAGAGCTTTGCCGCGCGCTTTGCCGCCAAGGAAGCTGGAGCCAAGGCTCTGGGAACCGGCATCAGTCACGGCGTGAACTGGCTGGAGATCGAGGTGGGGCGCGAACCGGGCGGAAGGCCAACTCTTCTGTTTCACGGCCGCGCGGCCGAGTTTGCCGCCCGCCTCGGCGCTTGCCGCGCAGCTTTATCCATTACCCACACAGCCGCGCTCTCGATGGCCAGCGTCGTACTGGAGGACGGGCGCTGAAGCACTTCAGAAAATGCAGTAGACCGAAGCCGGTGCACTCAAGCCGGTGCGACCAACAGGGAGCGACGGCATACAGCCATGTCATAAAGTTCACACTATTTCCTGAAGTGCTTTGAAGACGGCGTTTCTGCTATTCTCAAGGCGTCGGCAAACCGCAGATCTCAGCAAGGGGAGCAACGTGCCAAGCCGCAAAGAGCTTCAGTGGTCACAACTTAGAGTGGGCGCTCTGGTCCTGGCGGCCATGGCCGTGCTGATCGGGCTGATTCTGCTCATGTCCGGCTCCAGCGGCGGGCTGTTTGCATCCAAACTTGCGTTGCGCGCCTACTTTGAGAATGCCGCCGGACTGAAGGATGGCGCGACGGTCACGCTGGAAGGCGTAACCATTGGCAATGTGATTCATGTTCGCGTGATCGCCAACCGTTATCCGACGCCGGTGGAGGTGACGATGCAGGTGGGCCGCGAATTTCTCGGTCGCCTGCACACGGATACAGTCGCCACCATCAACCAGGCCGGGGTTCTCGGCGACAGCTACGTCGATCTCAGTTCGACGCACGCAAGCGGACCGCCTCCGGCCAACGATGCCGAATTGAAATCCGCCGGCGCGCCCAGCATTCAGGATGTCGTCCGCAACAGCAATGATTCCATCGTTGAAGTCAACAAGCTGCTGCACCAACTGGAAACCACGATGGACGCGATCAACTCCCGCCGCGGAGCCGTCGGGGAGCTGATTAACGACCCCGAACTCGGCAAAAAAATCACTCTCATCGCCAACGATCTTGAGACCATCACTGGCGCGGTCGCCGGAGGCAAAGGCTCGCTGGGCAAGCTGGTCAGCGACGATACGCTTTATACCCGCGCCAACGATGCCGTCAATCGGCTGGACAAAATTACCTCCGACCTCGACCAGGGAAAGGGCAGCGCAGGCAAGTTTCTCAAGGACGATTCGCTCTACAACAACCTGAACGCCGCTGTGGCCAACACCAATCAACTGGCAGCCGAGATTAACGCCGGCAAAGGAGCTCTGGGCATGATTGCAAAGGATCCCGCCTTTGCGGCAAAGCTGGAGGACACCATCACCCGGCTGGACAGCGTGCTGAAGAGTGTGGATGAAGGCAAGGGAACGCTCGGGCAGTTGGTGCAGAACCGCTCGCTCTACGACCACGCCGACCAGACTCTCGATCAGGCGCAGCAGTTGGTGAAGGGTATTCGCGAGGATCCGAAAAAGTATCTTGTAATTCGCATGAAAATTTTCTAATTTCAAATGCAATTGCCCTGATCGAACAGGCTTTCAAATGGCAAGCTCTGCACCAACGCCACAACAATCAAAATAGTGTTCCGTAGCCAATAACACAGTAGTACTATGCGGCTTTGCTCAGAAGAGGTATCTTCGGGATTTTCTTTCGTCTCGCCTGGGCAAAGTCGTAATCGGTCTGCATTTCAAACCATAAACTCGGATGCGTCCCCAGAGCAGCGGAGAGCCGAAGGGACATTTCGGCCGAGATGCCTCCGCGGCAATTGAGCACCTTGGAGAGGGTTACACGCGATACGCCAATGTGCTTTGCCACGTGCGTTATATTCATGCCTTCCAAGTAGGCGCGCAGTACGCGGCCAGGATGCGCCGGATTGTACATTTCAGTGGGCATATCGTCCTCTCAGTTATCCCGTCGGCGTAGCCGCCACCGTCACGGGCCGAGCCAACAGCGAAGGGCGCGCCATCAACTCGGCTGCCCACACATAAACCGCCAGCTTTCGCGAGTAGTACAGCACCGGCTCGGTCTCCGGCAGCGTGATCCCCAGCGCAGAGGCCAGACTGTTCTGCTCAATCTCCGCCTCGGCTTCTTCCAGCGGCCATATTTCGTGGTGCAGATTGGCGCGGATCGGCCGCCCATCCCGGTTGCTGGAGAAGAGGCAGTAGCGCTCCATCAGAAAATACTCCAGCGTCCCCGCGCGGCTCTCCGCCAGCCGCCGCGACGGCCCCAGCCCGCGATAGCGTGCCTTGAAGATCACCGGCCTGTCTGCAAAGCGCCGGCGGCTGTAGAAGGAAAACTCCCGCTCCGAGCGCTGCTCCATGCTCATTTGCGCCCAGTGGTAAGGCAGCCGGTAAAATGCCCGCCCCACCGCCGCCGCTATTGGGTTGCTGGCCTCCAGCGAGAGAAAAGTCAATCCCGCCGTTCCCGTCTGCGGGTCGCGAACGTAGGTGCGCAGGCTCAAGTGCGGAAAGCTGCGCGAGCCAGGAATCGGCGGAAGACCTTGCAATTTAATCTGCTGAATCCAGAACGGCGTCACCCCCAGCCAGGCCGAACCCTGAAAGGTGTCCACCTGCAAGCCCTCGGGAATCAGCGGAGCGAGCAGCGCCGCCGGCACCGGCCAATTGGCAAAGAGCATATCGTTCCAGCGCTGCCTGAGAACCCAATGGCCCGAAGGCAAGGGCCGCGGCTTGTGTGACTTGCGTGGCATCAACTCCAGCATCGACGAGTTGCTCCTGTCTGTCTTATCTCACATTTCGGGCGTTTTTTAGTAGACGCTTTGAAGCGGACCGGGGATGCACAGCTCGAACCGCCCCAATGTCGTATTCTGTTCGCGAGCACATACTTATGTCCAGTGAATCTTTTTTGCCCACCGGCGCGCGCAACCAAACCGAGGTTTACGCGGTTCACGGCGCCGACCCTGAAGTCCTGGCCTATGCCATGGCCAAGTACTCCCGCTCCGCTCTTTCAATGCGCGAGTCGCTTGCCGAAATCAGCCGTCAGCGCGCCGAGCAGTTCCTGAATACATTCTATTTCCAATACGGCCACCGCTCGATCGCTGACCTGGCCCACATCGCGATGGCCATCGAGCGCCTCAGCCTGCTGGCCGCCATTGTGCTTGTCGATGAGCAGCGCTGGGACGGACAGGAGCGGTCTACAAGGTATCAAAACTTCCTCAAATCCGGCTGGTACTTCCCGGATTTCGGTTCTGACGCCGCCTCTGCCCAGCTTTATTCCGAGACCATCACCAATCTCTTTTCCGCCTATCAAACCACAACCGCGGCGGTACTTGAAGCTTTGCGTCGCCGCGTTCCTTGCCCCGAGGCAATGAAGCCTGAGGCCTACGAACGAACACTCAAGGCTCGCGCATTCGACGTAGCCCGCTACCTGCTTCCGCTGGCCACCAACACCTCCCTCGGCCAGATCACGAATGCCCGCACCCTTGAAACCCAGGTCTCTCGCCTGCTCTCCCATCCCGTCGCCGAGATTCGCGACTTGGGCACAAAGCTGCGCGATGCCGCCACCGGCCCCGCATGGAATGTAAACGCCGAGGCTGGAGAGGTTCGCTCCGCGCCTACGCTGGTCAAATACGCCCAGCCCAACGACTACGAGATTCAAGCCCGCGCCGAACTCACGCAGGCTGCCGCCGAGTTTCTCGCCAACCAGTCCATCGCCGCCGCACCAGTGGTCGATCTCGTCGAGCGCACCGAAACCCTTGAGGTCGAACTCGCCTCGACCCTCCTCTACTCAGCCAGTCATCACCCCTACCGCCAGATTCGCGACCTGGTCGCCGCGCTTCCCGAGGCTCGCATCAGCGAGATCATCGAACTCGGCCTGCGCCATCGGGGCAAGCATGACGAGGCTCTGCGCGCCTTCCACGCCGGAGCCGCTCTCCGCTTTGACATTCTCATGGACATTGGCGGCTTCCGCGATATGCACCGCCATCGCCGCTGCACGCAGATCATTCAGCCCTTCACCTCCCAGCACGGCTATGAGACCCCCATCTGCGGCGATCTCGGACCGGACGTCAACGTACTCGCCGAAGCCGGCGTCCTGGCCAGCTTCCAATCCGCCATCGAAGCCGCTCATGCCGCCAGCGCGCAAGTAGCCGCCAGCCGTGCGCACGAGGCCGCCCAATCCGCCCTCTATCTGCTCCCGCTTGCCACTCGCATCCGGAGTTTGTTTAAGATGGACTTCGCCGAGGCTCAATACATCATTGAACTGCGCTCCGGCCCCGCCGGCCACTTCAGCTATCGCCGTGTCGCTTGGGAGATGTTCCTGGCCCTCCGGCGCCAGCACCCAATCCTCGCCCAGCAGATTCGCGTGACCGACTTCACCAAGCCCATCGACCTGCTCCAGCGGTGAGGTTGTTGGCTGGCATTTATCGCCTCACACAATCCTTGACTTCGGTTAGTAATGTATGTATGGTATGAATGTATATGGAGGTCGTCGAGTGAAGCCCACCGAACTGACCAAGCAATACGTGATTTCAACGTACGTCAATCCCGCGCGTCTGAAGGGCGAGAAAACGATACAAGTCAGGGTCGGGAATCTCCAAAAGGAACTTGGCTGGACCAATCGCACACCCTCGGTCTATTCAACCTTGCTGTCGAGGGACTTCCAGCGGGAGGCCGGCGTCGAGTTGATCGAGAAGACCGGCGGTCCGCCCTCCGGCGGGCCTAGCACGACATGGCAATTCGTCTTCCGCGTTGTGGACAAGGATGAAAAGGATGCTCCAGACGCAAAAGTAGTTCCTAACGGAGAAGGACTCATGGCTTTATATGGACTCTGCGCCGAGACCTTCAAAGCACTAGGAGGCGGTGAGGAGTATTTGCGGCGTGAGCGCGATTGGGGCCCGGACGTTTGGGAGAGGTATGAAGCAGAGGTGCTTGAGCGGCGGAAAGCGAAGGCTGCCAAGTGAATCGGATCTATTGGGACTCGATGCTTTTCATTTATTTGCTGGAGGCAAATCCGGATTTCGGGCCACGGGTTCAGCGAATGCATGAAGGGATGCAACGGCGCGGCGACATATTATGCACCAGCATTTTTGCCGTGGGAGAAGTGCTTACCGGTCCGCGAAAGCGAAACGATGCCGTGGGCATTCGAGGTATCAAGAAATTTTTCGACAGCAAAGACGTTGAGGTTTTGCCATTCACAATCGAAACCGCTGACAGATACAGCATAATTCGCGCCGCAACGCGAGTCAGTCAGGCGGATGGCATACATCTGGCAACTGCGGCAGCGGCGGGGGTTGACCTCTTCATCACCAACGACGGCGAACTGCATAAGCTGAAGATTCCAGGCATACGTTTCTTTGCGGACTTGAACGGCAAGGTAGTTTGAATCAGCATGGTCAATTCGCGCTTCCAGCAATCAGTTGTCGGCCCCTGTCGCTGTTAAAATCATCTGAGAGCCACCATGAGCGTAAGCGCCTTATATCCCGGCACCTTCGACCCGCCCACCAACGGTCACATCGACCTGATCCAGCGCGGCGCCAAGCTCTTTGACCACCTCACAGTCGCCATCCTCAACAATCCTGTTAAAGACCCGCTCTTCTCCGTCGAAGAACGCGTCGAGATGCTGAAGGAATCCACCGCCGCATTGGGCAACGTCTCGGTGGCTACCTTTGAAGGGCTGATGGTGGAGTTTGCGCGTCAACAGGGAGCCTCAGCGGTGCTGCGCGGCATCCGCGCTATCAGCGATTATGAGTACGAATTCCAGATGGCGCTGATGAATCGCCGACTCGCACCGGAGATCGAGACCGTTTTTCTGCAACCCGCCGGCCGCTACTCCTTTGTCAGCTCGCGCATGCTCAAAGAGGTCTTCAGCTTCGGCGGCGACGTCAGCGGCCTCGTGCCGCCCAATGTGCTCAAGCGCCTCCGCGACCGCATCGGCGCCAACTAATTTCTCTTACCCAAGAATCGCGATAACGCCAATTCCGATTGAGGAACGTATGACCGATAAACTCTATCCTCCGCAGGAAGACATTGTGGCTTTGATGAAGCAGTACAACCAGGAGGTTAAGAACGCTCCTGAGCTGCCTGATGCGGAGACACGCCTGCTGCGCGCGCGGCTGGTCTTTGAAGAAGCTCTTGAATTCGTCAAGGGCTGCGGTTGCACGGTCACGCGAACGATTGCCGGCGAGAATGGCAGTGAGCAGAGCGCAGTCATCGATGAGATTGCCGTGACCTCCGACCCGAAGGGCGAACCAAACTTTATTGAATACGTGGATGGCTGCATCGATCAGCTTGTTGTCACATATGGGGCGCTTAATGCTGCCGGAGTGAATGCCCAGCCCGCATGGGATGAAGTGCAGCGCAGCAACATGAGCAAAGCATGGCCGCATTGCAACGTTTGCGATGCTGTTCTCGAACGGAGTAGTGGACAAGAATTAACTCATCCAACAAACGCCAATACTCATGACGGCAATTGGAAGCCGATTCTGAAGATTCATAAGCGCGCGGACGGCAAAGTCATCAAGTCGCCTACCTATTCGCCCGCGGATTTGCGGCGCGTGATTGAGGAGCAGATCGAACAAGCAACAGAACTTCACCGGATCAGATGAATCGGCACGCCCAGCTTGAGATTCTTCCATAGCTTCTCGGTGGTGTAGACGGGAGCATCGAGCGCGATCGCCAGCGCAAGGCAGGAGCGGTCGCCGAGCGACAGGCCATACTTCTCCGTCGTTGCAATCAGGTCACCCGCAATTTTCGCTTGGTCGCTAGTGAATGGCACTTCCGCATGGATAAGCGATAGAATTTCCTCCCATGCTTGCTCGGGATCACGCCCCTTCTTGACGAGCTTGGACTGCACCTCGGCGAGGTTTACCGTGCTGGCAACGGCATGGTCGAGTATCGCATTGGTCAGATTCTCCGCGCCGCGTTCCACTTGTATATAGGCGAGTATGGCGGAGGCATCGAGCACGACCTCATTCATACTTGGCCGCTTCGCGCCGCTCTGCGTTCAACTCGTCGGCAAGCGAGACTCCGGGCGGGATATGTTGACGAGCCCACTCCTGCGCCCGGCGTAGAAGGCTTTCCCTCGTTGCGATGCGCAGTTCCCCATCCACCACGCGCAAGATGAGCCTATCGCCCTCCGCCATCCCCAACGCCTCGCGCATCGCGGCAGGTATCACCAGACGCCCTTTTGCCCCCAGGCGCATCCGGACGCGATGCTTCTCAACAAATTTCGGCTGCTCCCAAACAGCCTCTGTCTCTTGATGTTCCAAAACTTCCACTTGTCCCGCCTCTCGCCAATAGTGACACTATTATGCACTAGTGGCACAAATTTAACAAGTGGCACGTTTCATAGAATTCCCACCACGCGCAGCCAGACCAACCCTCCTGCCAGCACACCCACCGGCGAGATCGCCACTTGCGCCAAAGCGTACCAGACCGGCTGCTTGCCCCTCGACTGCAAGGCGCTCAACGCGGCCAGCGCCAGCACTACAATTGCCAGCGCCAGCACATGAATCAGCGGATTGGCCGCCGCGACTTGCGCCGTCACATAGCCTCCGGCAGCCGCCGCCAAAAACGAGGAACCCAGGTGGACGAAGGCCTGCGCGGGCTGCGGCTTGCCCTCTTCGTTTGTCCAGCTTGGAACTAGACGCGCCACCAGTGCTGCCAGTCCCATCCCAAGCAACACTAAAACAGCGAATCCAGCCGCCAACGCCAAAAATGCGTGCAGAATCACCACGGCAGGCTCTTGTTTCCCGGCTGCTCGCCCACCTCGCCGCGCTCAATCCGCTCTAGAAAAGCCCGCGCAAGCTTGCGTTCGCCGGGATGGCTCTCGCCATGCATCGAGCAAAGGTCAAGAAACTCGTCGCAGAGCGCATTGCGCTCCTCCTGCTGCGCCATGACGCCCTGCAATGCCATCGCCAACTCGCGCAGTCGCGCCGCCTCCGGCCATGAGCCGCCTTCGTCTTCACTCAGCAGCGCAACATCAGAAAACAGCCCCTTGCGCCCGCGCGCGCACTCGTCCAGACAGGCCATCAACTGCTCGCAGAAGACCTGCGCCAACGCTTCCAACTGACCGGATACTGGGCTATCTTCGATCTCGTCCTGTGGGTCCAATATTCACCTATTTCGCTATTGTCACTGCTCCTGATCTTCCGTGCAAAAGGGAAATGTTTTCGAGATTGGGCGGATTTTGCCGTCTTCGAGTACAAAGTATCGCTGGCGGCAGGTCTCTTTCTTGTCTGGATCATCGAAATCAAGGTGGTATTCAGCTATCAGCAAGCGGCTGTCGGGCCTGTAGAAAAGTACCGTCAGATATGGATGCCCGTCTTTGGTCTTGGGCCAAGGTTCAGGTGCATCGAACATACTAATTGCTGGGATTTCCACACCAGTGCGCAAGTTCGAAAGTTCATAAAACCGGCAGTCAGTTCCGCAACTAAGTCCATCGAGATCATACTCGCCCGCATAAGTCACTTTTGGACGAGAAGCTGGCTTCCACGTTTCGTAAACCCACTCACCGTCCTTTTCTTTGTGCAACCACTTCGGAATCTTGATCGGTCCTTGATAGACCTTCACCGGATACTGCTCGAATTGAAACTGGCGCGTTTGGCTCCATGCCGGTGGGTTGGCGCAACAAACAAAGCCAAGGAGCGAAGCGGCAACAAGAAGCACAGCGCGTAAGATGACTTTCCGGTTCATGGCAAAGAGTATTGCAGATTGGGGCTAACTCAACAACTGAGCGTCTATGCTGTCTTTAGTTGCGCTTCCGCAATGGCCGCCGAGATAACCCCATCGGCGATTCCATGTTTGCGCAGGCTCTCGGTGAGCGCGTGGACCTGCGTATTCTCCATGCGCGCCTGATCTTTACGCAGACCCTGGCCGATATAGGCGCGAATCAGCGGCTGATAACCGCCAAAGCCAAGCGACGGCGCAATCTCTTTCAACTCATCGATGACGTCCTCCGGCATACGAAGGCTGATGACGGTCATCGGACGATCCTTCCTCAATCGCTCCTGCATTCGTTCACTCGCCGTCTTCATAAGACCTCCGTTCCTGCGCAGTGGCTGGCCGCGTTGAGATGATGCGGATTGTTCCGCCTTCGCGCTGAATATGCACCACCAGGAGCAGCATCCAATCTTCGGTCATCCCAATTGCCGCATCCCGATTCTCTTCGTCGACGCTTGCGTCTTCGATGGGAATAAATCGATCGAAGAAGACCTGGCAAGCGACCTCAAAACTCACACCATGCTTGCCGGCACTGCTGGACGCTTTCTCCGAGTCCCACATGAAGCGTTGACCAAGGTAAAGGAAATAAACGTTGATAGCATAAACGTATATATATTGTATATCTATTTGTCAAGTGGTCTTCCACAATCGGCCACTTATCCTTCTGTCCGCGAAATTCTGATCCCGACTCCTAGCCACACAAGCGGCGTCCGCCCCACCGAATGTGGAGTTCTGGTTGAAATTCCCGGCAGATTGGGCTATTGTAAGAGTGCAGACGCGTTTGTCCGCCAGGGTTGCCGTGACCGTACCGGCTGGCGGAGAGATGAGTGGGCTTACAGCCCACTTTTTATTTGCGGAAAATTTCGCCGATTCCGAGGACATTTTCCCCGGTTTTGGCATCAAACTGGACAATTTCCTCTGGGTAAATCCGGTGGAAGTTTGGCCTCCAGGCAGGCTCCCCGACGAACGATGACGCCTGCTGGGGCGTGGGAATAGATGGCAGTCAAGCTGGAAGCAATTCGATCGGCGGCAACCCGCGTGGCGGCCTCGCATGGGCTGGACGTGGTGGAGATCGAATTCCTCGGCCCTGCAAAAGAGCGCATTCTTCGCGTGTATCTGGAGAAGAACGCCGAGGGCAGGGCAAAGCTGAAGGCTGCGATTGAAGCCGGAAGCACGGAAGATTTACCGGAGCGGCTGGCCGAGGGCGCGCTCCGCGTGGAGCAGCTCTCCGGCGTCACACATGAGGATTGCGCGGAATTCAGCCGGGATTTTGGCGTGCTGCTGGATGTGGAAGATTTGGTTCCGGGCGCGGAATACACGCTCGAAGCCAGTTCGCCGGGGCTGGACAGAAAGTTGACCAAGCCGGAAGAGTTTGAACGCTTTACCGGGTCGCTGGTGAAGGTGCAGACCTTCGAGCCGGTCCGCAATAACCGCCATTGGCAGGGAAGACTGACGGCTGTTTCCCTGGTTCCCAAAAGCGAGGGACCAGGGGCACCAGCAGTAACCCAGATCGCAAAAGCGGGATCTGGGGCACACAATACAGCTTCTCAGGCAACCGCGATTACGCTTGACCTGAACGCGGTCAAACAGAACAGCAAGAGCCGGAAGGCCGGCGTCAGTACGGTGGAGATTGCGCTCGTGAATATCGAGAAGGCGCAACTGGTGCCGGAGATTTAACAAAGACAGGCAATAGGGACTAGGGAATAGGGAATAGTTCCTTCATTCATCTAACTGAACCGGCGAGTCCGATAAACTTTCGCCGCACGAAGTAACGAGAGAGCAAGCAGAGTATGGCCAGCGTTTTATATCAGAGCATCGAGCTCTTGAGCCAGGAAAAGAGCATTGACCCCGCCATCGTAGTCGGCGCGGTTGAGGAGGCCATTGCCCTGGCCACGCGCAAGTTTTACAAAACGCAAGAGAATATGCGCGGCGAGTTGAACAAAGAGACCGGCGAGATTACGGCCTACATCTACAAGACTGTTGTGGCCGACGACGAACCGGTCGAAGACCCGCTCAACCAGATCACGCTTACCGAGGCGAAGGCAATCTCGCCTGAGGTGGAGGTCGGCAGCGAACTGCGCTTTTACCGCGATACCACGCCGCTGGGCCGCATCGCCGCGCAACTGGCCAAGCAGGTTATCTTTCAGAAGGTCCGGGAGGCCGAGCGCGACACCGTCTTCCAGGAGTACGCGCACCGCGAAAAGGAAGTGCTGAACGCCACGGTCAAGCGCATCGAGGGCCAGGACGTAATCTACGACCTGGGCAAGGCTGAAGCGCGCTGCCCCAAGCGCGAGCAGTCGCGGCTGGAGCAATTTTCCATCGGTGAGCGTGTACGCGTTGTGCTGCTGAAAGTGGATCGCGCCGCTAAGGGTCCGCAGGTGGTCGTCTCCCGCGCCGCGCCGGAGCTGGTGCAAAATCTCTTTCAGTCGGAAGTCCCTGAAATCTACGATGGCACAGTGGTCATTCGCGCCACCGCCCGCGAAGCCGGAGAGCGCACCAAGATTGCCGTGCAATCCCGCGACAAGGATGTGGACCCGGTTGGCGCCTGCGTTGGCATGAAGGGTATGCGCGTGCAGTCGATCATCCGCGAGCTGCGGGGCGAGAAGATCGACATCATCGAGTTCTCCGACGAGATCACGACGTTTGCCGAAAAAGCTCTGCAACCGGCCAAAGTCAGCCGCGTTTCCATCGCCGATCTGACGGAAAAACAGCTTGAAGTCATCGTCGACGATACGCAGTTGTCGCTGGCCATCGGCAAGAAGGGCCAGAATGTTCGTCTCGCCGCCAAACTGCTCGGCTGGAAGATCGACATCAAGAGCGAAGAGGAGAAGCGCCAAGAGGTCGAGCAGCAGATGCAGGATCTCACCGGCGGTCCCTCCACGCCCATCGAACAGGTCACAGAACTGGGCGAGGGCATTATTCAGAAGCTGGTCACGGTTGGCATTACGACAGTCGAAGCGCTGGCCGATATGACCCCCGAACAGCTCGAAGAGATTCCCGGCATCGGCGAAAAGACTCTGGAAAAGATCAGCGTCGCCGTGCGCCACTACTTCGGTCAGTTTGCAGAGGGCGAGGAAGGCCGCGCGCCCGAAGTTGCGGAACCTATTGCCGGCGAAGCGGAAGTTGAAACTGCTCCGGAGGTTGTTGGCGACGCGGAGGCCGAGGCGGAAAACGCCGCCGTGGTTTTGGAAGAAGCTGAAAGCATTGCCGCCGTGGAGGCGGAGTCAGCCGAAGAAACGGAAGTCGAAAGTGCTAACGAAGAGGCGGAAAAAGAGGAAGGCGCGTAAGATGCGCCTCCACTTTCAAGCCCCTTCACGAATGAACGGATGTTTTCAAAATTGCCAACGCCATGAGGTAGCTATGAGCAACTAAGGGCTTTGGGAATCACCGGATTGAAAAGAGGCGGATGAGTAAGGTTCGTATCAACGATCTCGCGCGCGAACTGGAAGTCAAGAGCCGTCAGGTTCTTGATCTATTGGCGGAACTCGGCCTGGGCGCCGGCAAGACCCACTCCAGCTCGCTGGAGGAATATGAGGCCGATAAGGTGCGCGCGCAGTTTGAGCGCGGATCGCGGTCCGCAGGCACGGCGAGTATACAAGCCTCGCGCGCCTCTCAAAGCGCCGCGCCAAAGATTGATCTCTCGCACATCTCCAAGCCGGGCGACGTGCTGAAGGCCATTTTGGCCAAGAAGCAGGAAGAGGAAGCCGAGGCGCGACAGAGCCATTTGCCTCAGAGACCTGTAATAGCGCCGCCGGTGAAGGTAGCCGTTAAGCCCGGGCCGGTGGTTGCCGCCGCGCCCGTGCCAGCTGCGACCGTTCGGCCGGAACCTCGCAAGATTGTTCCCCAGCCTCGTTCCGCGCCGCCCATCATCTCCGTTCCGCCGACCACGCCCGCCATCGCCACTCGACCGCCGGCCAAACCAGTGGTTGCCAAGGCTCCAGCCGCACCTGCTGTCGTGGTCAAGCCTCCAGCCCATGCCGTTCGCGATGGCAAACAACATACTACTGAGCCGGTAGTCGTAGTCAAGCCGCATAGCGCGCCTTCCGTTGCCTCTCGCGATTCTGCCGCTTCCACTGTCAGCGCTCCAGCCGCCGGAGTTCCAGCGGCGCAACTCCCCGTTGCCGAAGACTCCGACATAGCCGGGATTGAGCCGTCAATTCCAGACGAAACTGCTGCCGTCGCAAGCGAACCTGAAAGTGCAGCGGCCGATGAAACAGCCGCAGCGCATCAATCCTCTCACCGCACCAAGGGGCACACGCATACGCCCTCACCCACTCTGGCGCTGCCTGCGCGGCGCATGATCGTGCCGCAGACCGGGCCTCGTCCGGTTTACACCGCGCCCCCTGTCTCCGAGCTCCCACCACCGGTCAATGCCGGCGCAGGGGGAGGCATTCAGCGTGGACGTCCGATCTTCGACCGCAGACCCTCCAGCGGGCCGGGCGGTTATCCTCAGCGCACTCCCGGCGGCGCGCCCGGAGCTGGCGGTCCACGTCCCAAGCATCCCACTCGCGCCACCACTGGCGGTTACGCCGGCACGGGCGCTCCCGGCGCAAGACCTGCCTTTGGCGCGCGTCCCGGCTTCGGCGCGCGCCCAGGCGGCGGCCCGCCTCGTCCCGGCAGCGCACCGCCTACCGGCGAAGCGCCACGTCCGCAGCGCGCACCCTCTCGTGGACGCGGCGGCCGCCAAACGCAATATCCCAAGACCAAAGAAGGCCCAATGAAGGGCTTTGTGCCGCCGCCACGTTATGGCGGGGTGCAATACGGCGGTGAGCCGCTTCCCATCACTCGCGAGATCACCGTCACCGAGGGCATCAGCGTCAAGGATCTGGCGGAAAAGCTCGAAGTCCGCGCCAAGGATCTGATCGCCACGCTGCTTATGAGCGGCATCTTCGTCACCGTCAACCAGTCACTCGACGCCGAGATGGTCAAGGATGTCGCCGCCAAATTTGGCGCTGCCGCCACCGTCATCAGCTACGAGGAAGAGATTGCCAATCAGGCCATCGAAGAGGTTCTCGAAGCCGAAAACACAGGCGAGTTGGAGGTACCGCGCTCGCCTGTCGTCACCGTCATGGGCCACGTCGATCACGGCAAGACCTCGTTGCTCGACGCCATCCGCGAAACCGACGTAGCAGCTGGTGAGGCTGGCGGAATTACACAGCACATCGGCGCATACAAAGTGAAGTTCTCCAAAGAAGGCTCACCCGCCTCAGGCCGCGAGATCGTCTTCCTCGATACTCCCGGCCACGAAGCCTTCACTCGTATGCGCGCCCGTGGAGCCAAGGTCACGGACATCGTTGTCATCGTAGTCGCCGCCGACGACGGCGTCATGCCGCAAACGCTCGAAGCCATCGACCACGCCAAGGCCGCCGAAGTTCCCATCATCGTCGCTGTCAACAAGATCGACAAGCCTGAAGCCAACCCCGACCGGGTCAAAAAGCAGCTTGCCGATCGCGGACTTATCCCCGAAGAGTGGGCAGGCGCTGGTCAGCAAGGCACCGTCTTCGTTGAAGTCTCCGCCAAAAAGCGCATTCACCTCGATCTGCTCCTCGAAATGATCTGCCTGGTCTCCGACATCAAGGCTCCCAAGGCCACGCCAGGACGCAAGGCAGTCGGCTCGGTTCTTGAAGCCAAGCTCGACCGCGGTCGCGGCGCTGTCGCCACGGTTCTTGTACAGGACGGAACCCTCCGCCTCAACGACTCCTACATTGTCGGCAACACCTTCGGCAAAGTCCGCGCGATTTTCGATGACCGTGGCCGCGCACTGGAAGAAGCCGGTCCCTCCACGCCTGTTGAAGTCCTCGGCCTGGAAGCCATGCCCGACTCCGGCGACACCTTCCTCGTCGTCGCCGACCGCGACAAGGCTAAGGGAATCGCCGCCTATCGCAAGATGAAGGAGCGCGACGCTCAACTGGCCAAGAGCAGCCGCGTTTCACTTGAAGGCCTCGCCGAGCAGATTCGTACCGCCGGCGTCAAAGATCTGCCGCTGATTATCAAGGGCGACGTCACTGGCTCTGTGGAAGTGCTGGCCGACTCGCTCGTTCTCATGTCCACAGAGAAGGTGCGCGTCAAGGTCATTCACTCGGGCGTCGGGTCCATTACCGAAAGCGATGTCCTGCTCGCCACCGCCTCCAATGCGCTCATCATCGGCTTCAATGTCCGACCGGAGCGCAAGGCCGCCGAGTTGGCCCAGCAGGAAAACGTCCAGATTCGCCTCCACTCCATCATCTACGAGTTGCAGGATGAGATGCGACTGGCGATGCTCGGCCTGCTCGATCCCACCTTCAAAGAAAACTACCTGGGCCGCGCCGAAGTCGTCAACGTCTTCAAGATTCCCAAGGTCGGCACCATTGCCGGATGCCGTGTTCAGGACGGCTCCATCCGCCGCGATGCCGAAATCAAGGTCATGCGCGCGGGCGAACAGGTCTTCAAGGGCAAGGTCAGTTCGCTCAAGCGCTTCAAGGACGACGCCCGCGAAGTCACCAACGGCATGGAGTGCGGCATCGGCCTCAGCGGCTTCAACGACATCAAGGAAGGCGACCTGATCGAAGCCTTCTCGACTGAGAAGCTGGCTGCCGACCTGGGCGCGCTGACCACTGCCAAAGCATAACTCAACTGACTAACACGGCCCGCTCCTCGCAATGAGAGGCGGGCCGGTTTTTTGTTGAGAGTATCCCTTTCTACCTTTCCGAAACCGATTCATCCTGAATTTGGAGCGCGTCTTATTGATTACCTGCTGCGTCATAGGAATTATGCCGGAAACCAACGTGTTTCGCGGAAATGTTTGCAATCTGCCGCCTTCGCGGCATAGGCTGGATGCAAACCGGACAGGAGCAGCATGACCATGCAGAGCAGCAATCGCAGAGAGTTTTTGAAGGCGGGCGGCGCAGCCGTTGCCGCAACAGCCGTCTCGTGGAATGCGCGCAGCTATGCCGCCATCCTCGACGCGAACGACCGCGTCCGGGTCGGAGTCGTCGGCTGCGGAGACCGCATGAGACAGTCATTGATTCCCGCTTTTTTGCTGCACAATAAAGAGCTGAACTTTCAGTTCGCCGCCATCTCCGATCTCTGGAGCCGTCGCCGCGAAGAGGGCGTCGCCTATATCCAGAAGCTCAGCGGCAGCACGGTCGAAGCGGTCCGCAACAACGACGAGCTTTATGCTCGCAAAGACGTTGACGCGGTTCTCATCGCCACCGCCGACTTTCAGCACGCGCTGCACGGCGCGGAGGCCGTCAACGCCGGTCGCGACGCCTACGTCGAGAAGCCCACGGCGGACACCATGGCCGATGCGCGCCTCTTTCTCGACGCCGTCAAACAGACCGGCAAAATAGTGCAGGTCGGCACACAGCGCCGCTCGACCCCAAGTTATCAAAAGGCCGCTGAATACATTCAATCCGGCAAATTCGGCGACATCGTGATGGTCGAGATGACCTGGAACGTCAATCAGCCTGGCCGCTGGCGCCGTCCCAGCGTTGTTCCCCTATTGAAAGAGCAGGACACGGATTGGAAGCGCTTCCTGCTCAACCGTCCCTACGAGCCATTCGATGCACGCAAGTATCTTGAGTTCCGCCTCTTCTGGCCTTACTCCTCCGGCATTCCCGATCAGTGGCTCGTCCATCAGATCGACACCGTTCATTGGTTCACCGGCCTGCCTCATCCGCGCAGTTGCGTCGCCAACGGCGGCATCTATCTATGGAAGGATGGCCGCAAAAACTGGGACACCATGACCGCCGTCTTCGATTACGGTCCGCTCGACGACCTCACGAAGGGTTTTCAAGTCCAGTATTCTTCGCGCTTCACCAACTCCGCAGGCAGCGTCAAGGAGCTTTACTACTCCAACGGCGGCATGATCGACATGGACAAGCAGACGGTTTCGCCCACTGGCGGCTTGCAGGCAAAAGAAGCTGCCGCAATGGGCCTCAAAGAAAATTTGCTGCCCAGCTTCTCGTTGGTCGATAAAGCCGACGCCTCCTCCTCCGGTGCCGACACCGGAGCCGATCCCATGACCTCGGCCAATATGCGCAACTGGATGGAGTGCGTCCGCTCGCGCAAGACTCCCAACGCCTCCATCGAAGCCGGATACAACCACTCCATCGCTCTCTGCATGAATATCGCCGCCATCCAGACCGGCGAAAAAGTAACTTTTGACGACAAGACCCAGCAAGTGATGGCCGGAGGAAAAGTCTTTGCATAAAATTGCCGCGTTTATTTTTTTAGCCGCAAGCTTTCTGCCAGCGTGTATGGCTTTCTCTGCCTCGTCTGCCAAGGGCGTTCAGGTCGTTGCCGATGAAGCCAACCGGCGCGTTGATGTCACCATCGACGGCCAGCCCTTCACCTCTTACATCTGGCCTACGACGTTGAAGAAGCCCGTTCTCTATCCGCTCATTACCGATGAAGGCATCGCCGTCACGCGCGGCTATCCGCTCAAGCAGCAGCCTGGTGAGCGCGTCGATCATCCTCATCACGCCGGACTCTGGTTCAACTACGCCAATGTCAACGGCTTCG
The DNA here is from genome assembly GCA_964408275.1 of uncultured Occallatibacter sp. Lineage (GTDB taxonomy): Bacteria > Acidobacteriota > Terriglobia > Terriglobales > Acidobacteriaceae > Telmatobacter. The sequence continues at coordinate 51,005 of CAYOYX010000003.1, read as the reverse complement.
ATTTCTGGAATAACTCCGACGCTATCAAGCCGGAGAACCGCGCCAGGATGGGCACTATACTTCACACCAGAATCCTTTCCACTAAAAGCGGAGCCGACCGCGGCGAGTTAGTTGTCGAGTCCGTATGGATCACGGGCGATAACAAGCAGATACTCGCGCAAACTACGCGCTACCAATTTCAGCGCCGCAATCATGCACGCGTGATTGACGAATCGATCACCCTCAAAGCTCTCGAACCGGTCGTCTTCAAGGACGAAAAGGATGGAATGCTGGGTTTGCGCGTCGCCAGTTGGCTGGAATCGCCCAATGAAAAGGGCGGCATCTTCATGGACTCCAGCGGCAACCCCACTCCGGTCGCTCCCGCCGCCTCCACCGCCAGCGGAGTCTATCAGACCAGCGAGGGCGTGAAGGGCGAAGGAGTTTGGTCAACGCGCGGGCGCTGGTGCACACTCACCGGCTCGACCGGCGGTCACACCGTCACTATCGGCATTCTCGATCAGCCCCGCAATCCCGGCTATCCAACCTACTGGCATGCGCGCGGCTATGGCCTTTTCGCCGCCAATCCACTGGCGCCGAGCATCTTCGATCCGAAACAACCCGCAATGAACCTCACGCTGCAAAAAAGTCAGACTGCCAACTTCCGTTATAGCGTAATCTTGTTCTCCTATGCTCCCGGCGCGGAGGAGATGAATCGCGAAGCGGACGCCTTCGCCGCCGAGTCGAAGTAGCGGGGGATTTCAAAGTTATCATCGGTTCCGGATTTCCAGCACTGTTCTATTCAAAAACTAGAGCCGATGGGGTAACCCACCGGCTCTTTGTTTATAAAAAAGATGCGTTCGTATTTTGACTTTGCTACTTCTTTTTCTTGCCTGTGCCGCCGAATTGGTAGAAGAACGAGCCTGAGACATCCGCAACATTTGAGGTAATGATTTGGTTGGAGCCGCCGGCACCGTACGTGGTATGTTGACGCTCATAGCGTAGCTCGGGCCGAATGCCCCAGTGCTTGCCACAATAGACACTTGCGCCGCCGCCGAAGTTCACGTAATAGCCGTCGGCATACTCGTAGGTGCCAGGTATGGTCGCGGTTATACGGTCATAACCCGCACCTAATATCCCGTAAGGAACGATCTTGTGCGATGGCGTAAAGTTGAAGCGAACCGCGCTGCCTGCGAGTTGAGAGTGCCACTTAAATGGATTACCAGTGGGAGAAACCAACGGATCGTATTTGTACTCACCCAGAACTGTAATGGCGGGTATCACGTTGTAGCTGCCCGACCCGCCAAAAAAGTATTGGCTGGTGGGGAGACTATTTGAAACGGGATTGACGCTAGTCATGCTGGTGTGGTCATAACCGAAGGCGCCGGCGACGTCAACCGAGCGGGCCAGAACCTGCGCTTTCGCCGTTAATGACAAAACAAGAACAAGCAATGCGGAGAGGAAAAGGCCAGCCAATATGTTCGTAACAAATCGTTGCATGGTGAGTTTGTCATCCTTTCACTTACAGTTTGCCAAATGCCCCTCGGGCACGCGGCATTGTTTGAACCGCACCTGACAGCCCACTCAAAGTGAGTAAGCGCCTGATGATTAATAGCGAACGGCATGGGTAAGCTCAGTATAACAATATGCGCATTCGCGGTATGCGAATTGCTTCGCCTGCTGAACTGTTTTCGCTCCTTCGCCGGAGCCCGTCCCAACCCTCACCGTCTACAATTGCAAGTATCGCTTCCGTGGAGGCCAGCCTTGTTTGCTCCGCCCGTTCTCTGCCAGAATTCCGCCGCCAATCTGCTGAGTGAACTGCCGATGCGCTTGAGCGCATTTGTGGTATTTGCGCCCCAGCACGGCATCATCCACGACCTGAAGAAGATTTTTTACGCCGATGAACTCTCCCAGGTTCCCTACCATTTGAACTGGTTTGACTCGGCGGTGCTCGTTCCCTACTTCGCGGTCATGATTATTCTGGCCATCTACGGAATTCATCGCTACACCATGTGCTACCTCTATTTCAAATACAAGAAAAATTACAACCCCAATCCGCCACAGCATTTTGATGAACTGCCGCAAGTGACCGTCCAACTGCCCATCTACAATGAGCAGTTTGTCATCGACCGGCTGATTGAGGCCGTCTGCGCAATGGAATATCCCAAAGACAAGCTGGAGATTCAGGTGCTGGACGACTCGACCGATGAGACGCAGGATGTAGCCGCCGGCATTGTTGCGCGCTACGCGGCGCTGGGTAACCCAATCTCGTATATTCACCGCACCAATCGCCACGGCTTCAAGGCCGGCGCGCTCGATGCCGGACTAAACATAGCCAAAGGCGAATTCGTCGCCATCTTCGACGCCGATTTTGTGCCGCCCACCGATTGGCTGATGAAGGTGATCCATCATTTTGCCGAGCCGGGGATCGGCATGGTGCAGACGCGCTGGGGACACATGAATCGCGAGTATAGTATGTTAACCCAGATTGAAGCCATCCTGCTCGACGGCCACTTCATCATCGAGCACGGCGCGCGCGTCCGCACCGGCGACTACTTCAACTTCAACGGCACCGCCGGAATGTGGCGCATCAAAGCCATCTCCGACGGCGGAGGCTGGCAGCACGACACGCTCACTGAAGACACCGACCTCAGTTACCGCTCGCAGTTGGCCGGATGGAAGTTCAAGTATCTGCCCAATGTCGAATGCGCCTCTGAACTGCCCATTGAGATGACCGCCTTCAAGACGCAGCAGGCGCGCTGGGCCAAAGGATTGATCCAGACCAGCATCAAAGTGCTGCCGCTGATCTTCAAATCCAATGTGCCGCGCAAGATCAAGATCGAAGCCGTCTACCACCTCACGGCCAACCTCAGTTATCCGCTGATGATTGTCATGTCTGCGCTGCTGCTGCCCGCCATGATCTGCCGTTCTTATCAGGGCTGGTTCCAGATGCTGATCTTCGACGTACCGCTCTTTACAGCATCCACGGCCTCTATCGCCGTCTTTTATCTGATGGCCGAGCGCGAGCTCTTCCCAAAAACCTGGTGGAAGACCATCTTCTATCTACCTTTTCTGATGGCCATCGGCATCGGACTCACAGTTACCAACACCAAGGCTGTGATGGAGGCTCTCTTCGGCATCAAGAGCGCCTTCGTGCGCACGCCTAAGTACCGCGTCGCCAAAAAAGGCGAAAAATCTCAGGCGGCCAAGTATCGCAAGCGCCTCGTTCTGGCTCCGTGGATCGAATTGCTCATCGGCAGCTTCTTCGCGTTAGCCATCGTCTTCATCATCATCCGGCACAACTACCTCACCGTGCCCTTCCTGATTCTCTTCGTCATCGGCTATTGGTACACCGGCCTGATGAGCCTGTTGCAAGGCCGCTTCGAGCGCTGGCGCATTGGCACCGGCGCCAACACCGACGACGAATCCAGCCCCAAGCCATTTCCGGTGGGAGTGTAACTGAGGTTCCACAACTTTCAAACCGAATGTGTCATGGAGGTGTACGATGCAAGCCAGTTCAAATGATCTTCCGCCTTTCTTCGCGCTCATAGTGCCTGCGGTTGTCGTGAGCGTATTTTGCGTGGTCAGCTATCTCTCCGGCATATTGAGCGGCTGGCATAAGTTATCCCGCCGCTTCCACGCGCAATCGGAGCCGTATGGCGAAACGCGCACCGCAGGCCCGTTTCTCTACACCGTCTATACGCGCTTCTGGACCCATTACAGCAGCATCATTCGCATCACCGCCGCCGAGGACGCCCTTTATCTGTCGGTACTTTTCATTCTTCGCGTCGGTCATCCCCCGCTCCGCATTCCCTGGGATGAAATACAGTTCGGCCGAACAAAATACTTTTTCCGGTCGTACATCGTCCTCACGCTCGGCAACGAGGAGCGTATCCCCGTGCGCATTCCCGAGCGCATGGCGCGCAAGCTGGGAATCCTCGACCGTCTGCCCAGTTAACATCTGCGCGTCAGATAAGAACGAATCGCGCCTTTCGGACTGCAACTCATTGCTGCTCTACTTCCGGACACCGGGTTCTGCGCCTTGTGTCCGGAGGCGGCTTGAAGATCAGAAATCCGCGTCGTGGGGCATTGTCTACCCCGCAAAGCCAAAAAAGTTCTCAGATAGCCGCGTGATATCTGTTGCAACAGATAAATCATATAGATCGATGACACGAAAACTTGATATTGATTAGCATTGTCCTTTTACAATGAAGTCAAAGACTATTTTCAAGGAGTAATTCACGTGGCACAGCGCACCTTCAGCATCATCAAGCCGGACGCGGTCCGCAAAGGTTTCACCGGAGCCATTATCGCGGAGATCGAGCGCGCTCACTTTCGGATCGTGGCCATCAAGCGGCAGTCGATCTCCACCGCTGAGGCCAAAGGCTTCTATGCCGTTCACGTCGGCAAGCCCTTCTTCGACTCGCTCTGCGCCTTCATGTCTTCGGGTCCGCTGGTGCTGATGGTTCTGGAAAAGGAAAACGCCATAGCCGATCTGCGCAAGCTGATGGGCGCGACCAACCCCGCCAATGCCGAAGAGGGAACGATCCGCAAAAAATTCGCAGACTCGATGTCGGAGAACGCCATCCACGGCTCGGACGCCCCAGAGACTGCGGCCTTTGAGATCGGCTATTGGTTTGCGGGATACGAACTTATCTAGGGCCTCATTGTGAATCATACTTTGAAGCAACTGTTCTCTGGAGACTCCGAGTTTGTGGAAAGCTCGAATTCGAATCGCTGTGCGCGCTCATTTTTGACAGCGGAGAGGATGGGGCTCCCAAACAGTTTGGGCTGGTCAGGGGCGATTCGAGATTTCCACCAACTTTTTCTCGGCGATTAAAACAATTCAATGGCAGGACGGCTGAGGCTCTGTCCGGCTTCGCCGCCGGTTACATGAGAGTGAGTGACGTGCTGGCTTGCCATATGATATTTGCCGCGATGCTCCTCCAGCAGGGCTTTGAAGTTGGTGTCGAAGAGGCCGTCCCATCCGGGACGCTCCGGTTTTTCGCACAACTGCAAGAGGTGGTCGCGCAGATCAACAAGCGCGCCGCGCACGTTCTCCATACGCTGCCGCATCACGTCCTGGAACTGGATGTGTCCGAGTGCTTGTGAGAGCCGTTGCACATTTTCCGCGTAGTTGGCGTCCACTTCGGTGATGACCTCCAGAAGCAGTTTGCTGTTATTGTCAAACTCCTGCTGCATTCCGGTGAGGTCGGTAATCAGAGTCGTCATCGCGTCATTCTGTTCATGCTCTTCGAGCGAGGCGTGGGCCTCGGCCATCTCCCGATCCACGCGTTCACAGGTAGCGTTGATCTTTGCGGCGATGTCGGCGGCTGCCTTGGTGGAGGAGACGGAGAGCTTGCGCACTTCGTATGCGACCACGGCAAAGCCGCGTCCGGCGCTGCCTGCGCGCGCCGCCTCAATCTCGGCATTGAGAGCCAGCAGGCTGGTCTGCTGGGCGATGGAGGTGATGACCTTGATCATCGGAGTCAGGGATCGCACCTCCGTGGCCATGTTCTGCACGCGATCGAAGTCATCGCGGAGTTCCTGATTCTGCTGCTCCAACTGCATCGCGATGGCGGCGACGATCTGCTTGTTGCTTTCAGCGCGCTGATGGGTTTTCTCCGTCAACGTCTTGCCGCTCTGGATAGATTGAGCGATGCGCTCGCGCTGGCGACCGCTTCTTTCATTCAGATAGCTGATCTGCTCGATCACCTGCAAGACCTCGCGCTCGGATTCTGAGAGTGAATCACCTATCTGCTCGCGCATCACGTCGATGTAAGGTTTTGAGTCCCTGATGTCGGCCTCGACCGCCTTGCGCGCCGCCAGTTCGCGGGAGATGTCTTCATAGCTGAGCGGGCCGAAGGCCCACTTATCGGAGACGGCGCGGCGGGCTTCGGAAAATGCAATCCTCTTGTAGATCAGGCCGGGAATTATTGCGAACAGGAAGAGAAGTCCGGCGATGCGCAGCCGAAACGGGGCGATTTCAGGTCCCAGCGCGTAAGAGACAACGACCCAGAACAGCATCACGAGAGTGAAGCGAACCACAAACTCGCGGAAAAGCCGTTTGCGAATCTTATTTAGTCGGGGATCGGTGTCTGTCTTCATTCGATCTCCCTGATCGCAGCGAGACCGGCTTGCCGGAGAGGCGTTGCCCTGCGCGATGAAGGCGGTTGCGTCATCTGTCAAGCTCCCGGCAAAACTTTTTTGATGACCTTGATGAGGTCGTCGCCGGAGAGCGGCTTGACCAGCCATCCGGTAGCGCCCTGTCGCTTGCCTTCGTCGCGCTTGGCAGTTTCGCTCTCGGTGGTCAATGTTAGGATGGGAATGAATCGAAGGCCCGGAAGCGCGCGCGCCTTTCCGATGAACTCCAGGCCACTCATCACCGGCATATTGATGTCGGTGATAATCAGATTTGGCTTGAGTCCGGAATTCAGCTTATCCAATGCCGCCTGACCGTTGTTGGCTGACTCCACTTCAAAGCCGTTCATTGTGAGAGTGGTTTTGAGGCTCATCACCATGGTGACTGAGTCATCGACAACCAATACCATCATCGCCATGTATGCTCCTCTTGCGGCGGGTTGCAAAGCTGTCCGCTCGCCCACCTTACTGATCAGAGTTTGCCAGTGATGGACATGGACTATCTCTGATCGCCCACGCTGGATGCATAGCAAGTTCATCGTCGGAAAGCACGGAAGTGTGAGCGAGAATCGACGGTCGGATGTTGGGGGAATTCGCAATCGTAATGTTTGCGGCCTAATGTTGCAGCGCGACGGAAGCCGCGCCCTTTCAAAACATCGACTTATGCGGAGGCTCCTCGAAAGTGGAACTTGACCGAGACGGGAAGCTGTAGCGCTAAGTCGAGTTGCCCTGTCGAATATCCCTGGCTTTGCCGATGGAGTACTCTGATTTCAGGGAGATTGTTGCTGAAGATGCCGAAACAATGCCGCTTTTTCTTCGCTGTATTGATAGTGCTAGCCTTTGCGCTTCCGTTGCTCCGCGCCCAACAGGCCGCGCCGCAGGCATCTGCGGAAGAGTACGTTCGCGCTCACTACACCAAGTACGAGTTTCGCATTCCGATGCGCGACGGCAAGCGGCTGTTTACTTCTGTCTATGCGCCCAAGGATGCTGCAGCAGGCCCATATCCTTTTCTCATCAATCGCACTCCTTATAGCGTCGCTCCCTATGGCGAGGATCAGTATCCTGCGCACCTCGGCCCGTCCGAGGAGTTTGAAAAGAGCGGCTACATCTTTGTTTATCAGGATGTGCGCGGACGCTGGATGAGCGAGGGCGAGTTTGTGGAGATGCGGCCGCACATCGACGAGAAGAAGTCGCCCACGGATGTGGATGATTCATCGGATACCTACGACACCATCGAATTTCTGCTGAAGCACGTGCCGAATAACAACGGCAAGGCGGGGATTTATGGCATCTCCTATCCAGGCTTCTATACTTCGGCATCGATCATCGATTCGCATCCGGCTCTCGTGGCGGCCAGTCCGCAGGCGCCGATGACCGACCTCTTCATGGGCGACGACAGCTATCACGGCGGAGCATTCATGCTTTCGGCGGGCTTCGGCTTCTATGCGCCGTTCTTTCATCCGCAAGAGAATCCGACGAGTCCAAAGCCCGGTGTACCTTTCGACTTCGGCACGCCGGACAGTTACAAGTTTTATTTGCAGGCGGGCAACATCGCCAACCTCGACAAGCTTTATCTGAAGGGTTCCAACTGGCTATTTGTTGACCAATTCAAGCACGATACTTACGACAGTTACTGGCAGATGCGCGACCTCTCGCGCCACATGAAGAATGTGCATTGCGCGGTGCTGGTTGTTGGCGGATGGTTTGACGCGGAGGATTTGAGCGGTCCCTTCAAGACGTATTATGCGATAAGCAAATTCAACCCTCAGACACCGGCGACGCTGGTGGAAGGGCCGTGGGTGCATGGCGGCTGGGCGCGCGGCGATGGCTCGCATCTGGGCGATGTGCAATTCAACGCCAAGACCAGCGAGTACTTTCGTACCAATGTCGAGTTTCCATTTTTTGAACATTACCTCAAAGGCAAGGGCGCGACGCAGCCGCGAGCAGTGGTCTTTGAGACCGGCGCGAATCTGTGGCACAATCTTGACGCATGGCCGCCCAAGGCAGCCGCGGCCAAGACGCTCTACTTTCACGCTGGCGGCAAGTTAAGCTTTGATCCGCCAACGGAAGCAGCCGGCGTGGATGAGTATCAGAGCGATCCGAATCATCCCGTTCCGTTTGTCGGCTACACCACTGACACCGTGCCGCAGCGCTACATGGTGGACGACCAGCGTTTTGCCAGTTACCGGCCTGACGTGCTGGTCTACCAGACCGATCCGCTATCAGAGGATGTAACCATCGCAGGGCCGATCTCGCCGAAGTTGAAGATTGCCAGCTCCGGCACGGACGCGGACTTTGACGTGAAGCTGATCGATGTTTATCCCGAGGATTATCCCGACCCGGATAACTCGCTTACCGGCAACAAACGCATTTTGGATGCGCCGCCGCTGCACATGGGCGGCTATCAGCAGTTGCTGCGCGGCGAACCCTTCCGCGCAAAATTCCGCTCGAACTGGGAGAAACCGGAGCCGCTCGCGTCGGGCAAGGAGACCGAGATTGACTTCACCATGCCTGATCTGTACCACACCTTCCGCCGCGGTCATCGCATCATGATCCAAGTGCAGAGTTCATGGTTCCCGCTAACGGATCGCAATCCGCAGACCTTCACGGACATTCCCAATGCGCGGCCGGAGGAGTTTCAAAAGGCGACGGAGCTGATCTTTCGCCAGAAGGACGCGGCCAGCGGCGTGGAAGTGCTGGTGATGCCGTAGAGCGATTTTCGACGTACAATTGATGAGAGTCACTGCGGAGAGCTGGCCGAGTGGTTGATGGCTCCGGTCTTGAAAACCGGCATACCTGAAAGGGTATCGGGGGTTCGAATCCCTCGCTCTCCGCCATTTAGTTGTTTTATAGCTTCCAGTAAAGTCCAATAAAGATCAACATTCCACTGAAAACAAAGTATTTCTTTTCTTTTGCCGTCCGAGGCGGTACTATGGAAGCCACGTGCTGGCGGGGGTACTTTTGGGGGTATTTTTCTTTTCGCCGGGGGGTACTTTTTCCAAACGGGAATTTTGGAGGGAAAAATGGCGCTAACGGACACAGAGATTCGCAAGGCGAAAGCCAGGAATAAAGCCTATCGCGTAAGCGATGGCTCCGGGCTGTATCTCTGGATTACACCGGCAGGTGGGAAGCTCTGGCGCTGGGCATACGAGTACAGCGGCAAGGAAAAGCTCATGTCCTTTGGCAAGTACCCGGACGTGCCTCTGGCGCTCGCCAGAGAACGGTACGGGGAGGCCCGCAAGCTCTTGGCTACCGGCATTGACCCGATGGCACAGCGCAAGGTTGAGAAGAATGAGCAGATGGCTTTGAGCGTCAATTCCTTTCAGAATGTCGCTACCCTTTGGGTGGAGCATTGGCAGGATGGTAAAAGCCCACGCCATGTGGACTATGTAAAGCGGCGCATGGAGGCCGATATTCTGCCCTGTCTTGGGGCGCGTCCGATTGCGGAAATCGAAGCGCCGGAACTGGTGGCCATGACCAAAGCGATTGAGCAGCGCGGCGCGCGGGATATTGCCAAGCGCGCCCTGGAGACAACGGGGCAGGTCTTTCGTTATGCCATTGCCCACGGACAAGCAAAGCGCAACCCGGCAAGCGAAATCCGCCCCAGCGACATTCTGAAATCCGCGCGCAAAATCAACTATGCCCGCGTGGACGCAAAGGAACTTCCACAACTCCTGAAAGCAATAGAAGTCTACAAGGGAACGCCCGTGACCCGCTTGGCGATGAAGTTGATGGCCATGACATTTGTACGCACCAGCGAATTGATTGGAGCGAAGTGGTCGGAGTTCGACATGGAGGCTGCGCGTTGGGATATTCCCGAAGAGCGCATGAAGATGCGCACTCCGCACATTGTCCCATTGGCCGCGCAAGCCGTTGAAGTCCTCGAAATGCTGCGCACGTTGACGGGCGAAAGTGAATGGCTGTTTCCTGGTGATCGAAGCGCCGCAAAGCCCATGAGCAACAACACGATTTTGAAAGCATTGGAACGAATGGGATACAAGGGCCGCATGACGGGACATGGCTTTCGCGGGCTGGCTTCCACCATCTTGCACGAAAAAGGCTATGCGCATGAGCACATCGAATTGCAGCTTGCCCACGCCCCGCACAATGCCGTGAGCGCGGCTTATAACCATGCTCTGTATCTGGAGCCGCGCGCCAAAATGATGCAGGACTGGGCGGATTTTCTGGAAGTCACGCTGCGCGGCGGAAAGGTAATTCCGTTCCGCGCCAATGTGGCATGAGTGGCAGCTATGGCCGATTGTTGAAGGCCGGAAGCCGCAGCATATTCCGATGTGCCCAAAGACGCGGCTTCACTGAGAATTCCAATTCGTAGGATGATCGTTGATAGGCGGCCATTGGCCATACATCAGTCCGTCGAGTGAGCCGCCGCAAAGAAAAAAGAGCATGGCTCCAATGAAAGAAATCAACAGAATAGCAACAGCATTGTCGCTGGTTTCGCATAGAACCCGCTGCTTTTCCTTTATGCTCACTATTTCTCTATCGGCAACCTATCAAATGCTCAACCCGCCGCAATTCTCTGTGACGGTACGAAAGAAACGAATTAAGTCTTCCGTGAGCGAATAGTCACTTTTTTGCTGGGCTTGAGGGCGGCCATTGCATCTATGCTATCCTTGGCAGCTTTTCGTGTCCGCTTTTTATGCGCATTGCCTTTACAGGGCCGGGGAGGATTACAGTACCTCTTGTTGGCGTGATTGCCAACTTTGAACAAATCCCCGCACCAGTCGCATTTTCGATATTCCACGCCTTGGATTCTCTCCGCATAGATGGCCGCTGCGATGGCTTGCAGCGCACATCTTGGCCTAATTAGCAGTACAGGCTGTAATTCTTCCTGCGGTAGAAGGAACTCTATCATTGCTCCCCCAGCCTGACGTTTTTGCATGATTCTCTCTCCGGCCTCTTGGCTCTTAGGCATCCACTCGATAGAACACGGCGGCTGACGAAACCAGCTCCACAATTCACGGCGGCGACGCTCATGGGATTGCCTACCTTTCTCAATATCGGAATGCAACTCCGGGTGCTCACGCAATATCTGCGCGTCGAATTCAATCATCGCTGGAGTTTGTGGAATCTCGGAACCGTCAAAAAACGAACTGGGGTAATCATCAGTCAACGCCTTAAGCACTTCCACACATTCGCCAGTCCGCTGTGCATCGTTCATAGCGGCTGCAAGCATATTGTGTTCCTGGATAAGATAGGCAAACCGCTGCCACTTTCCGAATTCGCTCCATGTAATCGTGTCACTCAATGGCGAAAAAGTTCCTGTCTTGCGCAAAAATTCAGGCGCTTCCCCCGGTGTTTTGACTCTCAAGAATTCATCGCGTATTGCATAGACGTTTTCAGGCACTTCCTCCCATTGTTCGTTTGGGCTGCCCTTCATTACCGTTCGGGTGTAATGAAAAACAGGCTCTTCGCAGCGTTTGTAGTATTCAATGCGGCCAATGATGGCCGTGTAGGCAACAACCACGGGCATGGCGGAAATTTTGTATTCTTTCGAGGCGCTGCGAAAGGCGGCGAACATTTCGTCCATCCGAGCTTCGCGCTCCGCGAAGAATTCTTTCCAGTTATCCACACTTTTCAAGATGTCCCCCTGTTGTCCCATCTTACAGAGGGACGGTCTGCTGATTACTGTACTTATTAGAATACAAATTTACACCATCGGACTGACCTCTACCAACGGGTCAATCTGGAAAGGAAGTGTGGTGAGCAAACCTGAAAAATTTCTGCGGATGACAGAAGTACAGAGTCGCGTTCCCTACAGCCGCTCAACCATCTACTTGAAGGTTTCACGCGGGGAGTTTCCCGCTCCCATTGATCTTGGAGCGCGGGCCGTGGCCTGGTTGGAATCCGACATTGACGAATGGATTGCGGCGCGAATTGCCAACACACGCGCGGCGGTGGCGAAGTGAGCGCGCCGCGCGAAGAAAGGAGTGCGTGCATGACTACCCTCAAGGCGGCTCTGGCCTATGCTGCGCGGGGATGGCTGGTGATCCCGCTTCACAATCCCAAACAGGGCGTCTGCTCTTGCCGCAAGAAGAATTGCAGTTCACCCGGCAAGCATCCAAGCACACAGCACGGCCTCAAGGATGGCTCAAAAAATCCAAAGCAGATTACCCTCTGGTGGGAGAAATGGCCCGATGCGAACATTGGCATTCTCACGGGGCTGGAAAGCGGCTTGCTTGTCTTGGACGTGGACGGTGAGGACGGCAAGGCTGCTTTGCTGGCGCTTACGACGGCGCATGGCGCGTTGCCCAAAACGCTGCGTACAAAAACCGGGCGCAAGGGCGCTGACGGCAAGTGCGAGGGTTGCCACTACTACTTTCGCGCGCCGAGGGGAGCCGCAATCCGCAACAGCGCAGGCGCTCTTGGCAAAGGGCTGGACATTCGGGCGGACGGCGGGTACGTGGTAGCTCCCCCATCGCTCCATTCGAGCGGGCTGCTCTATGAATGGCTGGCACCAGAGCAACCGCTTGCCGATGCGCCGCCGTGGATGCTGGCAAGGCTGAAAGAGGCGAAGCCCACACCAGAGGCACCACGAGCGCAAGGTGAAACCATCACAGAGGGTGGGCGCAATCATGCACTGGCAAGCCTTGCTGGGACAATGCGGCGGCGCGCCATGACTCCAGAAGCAATCGAGGCCGCGCTACTGAAAGAGAATGACGCGCGCTGCAAGCCGCCGCTTCCGGCAAGTGAAGTGCGGGAGATTGCCCTCGGAATGGAACGCTACAAGCCGGGAGCGCAGACCTCCAAGCCGTTGCGTCGTCCCGATCTGATTCGTCTTTCTGACGTGCAAGCGCAACCAGTCTCATGGCTTTGGGAGCCTTACATCCCACATGGAATGATTACCGTTCTTTCCGGTGATCCTGGAGTGGGCAAGACGTTTATGGCCTTGGCCATTGCTGCCAGCATTACACAGGGGCAGGAAATAGGCAGAGAGAATCAGATTACGGCTGGAAACGTCCTCTACCTAACGCTGGAGAATTCCTTGTCTCACGTACTCCGGCCTCGTTTTGATGCACAGCGCGGCGACGCTACTCGGTTGCACGTCATGCGTGGAACGCTTATTCAGGATGGAGAAACGGAGAAACAGGGAACTGTAAGTCTTGCCGATACAGACGAAATCGAAACTGCTATTACTGAAACCCAAGCGCGGATAGTGGTCATTGATCCTTTACAGTCTTTTTTTGGCTCAAACGTGGATATTCACCGCTCCAATGAAACCCGCCCCATTTTGGACGGGTTGAGCAGGATTGCTGAGAAATTTAACTGCGCAATGCTCATTGTCCGTCATCTTTCCAAAGGGCAAAGCGGGCGGGCCATTCATCGCGGGCTTGGATCGATAGACATTACCGGCGCGGCGCGGAGTGAGATTGTCGCGGCTCCTCATCCATCGGACTCCAGCCGCCGCGTTATGGCTCATGCAAAGTCCAATCTTGGAAAGTTTGGTGACTCGCTGGAATTCGAGATTAGCGGTGAAGGTCAATTCCACTGGCGGGGCAAGTCTGAGTTGACCGCCAATGATCTGCTATCGCCAGAGGCCGCCAGCGAAGATCGAAGCGCATTCGATGAGGCCGTGGATTTTCTCAGAGAATCGCTTGCTGGAGGACCACTGTCATCGAATGAGGTAAAAGCCAAGGCAAGTGAAAGGGGAATCAGCCTCGCCACACTCCGCCGCGCTCAAGGCCGCTTGAAGGTGATTAAGGCACCAGACGGATTCGGCCAAAGCTGGATGCTTTCGCTGCCCAGTGTTGCTCAAGAATCACCAGAGTTGTTCAACACGGAACCTTGAGCAACTCTGGAAAAGAATGAGCAACTCTGGGGCGAAGCCGCATTATGCTGGTGCGAATACTGGCAATGCAAGGGGGATAGGGGGTCAAAATCTCTGTGCAAAAGGCAAACCTAGACCGTGCTTCAAACACATTTACGCTTCCACAAAATACAACTTTTTCTGAAAAATCCATCTGCAACAATCAAAGTCTCTATCCCTCCGCAGAGCATAGTGCGGCGGGCCAGAATTGGCCCTCTGGTGCGCTGCCTTTCGCTGTAGAAGATACGAAAGCGGCTTTTGTCTTTGAGAGTGTTCCGGCTCGCATAAGCGGGCCGCTTCGCCCTCGCGGAGTTGTTGCCGCCGCTGGTACAACCGGCATTCGAGAGAAGTCATACCACGGTCCAATGCCCTACAATTTTGGCAGTCACTATGCCCAAGCTCGATTGGCTTACCCGCCCCGAAGATGAACGCGCCGCCGCCTCTGTGCCCTACCGGCTGCTGGAAGCCGTGCCGGAACTTTCCTACGGAGATGAGCGGACGGAGAATATGCTCATTCAGGGCGACAATCTGGAGGCACTCAAGGCTCTGCTGCCCTTCTACGCGGGCCGGGTGAAGTGCATCTTCATTGATCCGCCCTACAACACGCGCAGCGCCTTCGAGCATTACGACGACAACCTTGAGCACACACAATGGCTGGGCTTGATGTATCCCCGGCTGGAGTTGCTCCGCGAATTCCTCACCGAAGATGGAAGTATCTGGGTGTCCTTGGATGACAGCGAAGCTCACTACTTCAAAGTCATGGGTGATGAGATTTTTGGCCGCAGGAATTTCATCCTCGACATTTCGTGGCAAAAGCGAGATGGTCCACCGAATGACCGCAAGATAGCTTCAATCCATGACCACATTCTCGTTTGGGCAAAAGGGCGGCTTGGGGAGTCGAAGAAGTCTTTGGCCGAGGAGGTTTTTAACCTCATGCCACGGACAGAGAAGGCAGACGCGCAGTATCAGGTCTTTTCCGAACCAACAGGCCCGGACCCAAGAGGCCCATATAGAAAAATTGATACGACCGCGAATGGCAAAGGTGGTCGATATGTCGAGAGTCTTTTCTATCCTGTGACAAACCCCTTTACGAAGGAAGAGGTATGGCCGCGAAAGGGAACTTGCTGGCGACACAACAAAGAAGAGATGCAGCGGCTTCAAGATGATAACCGTCTGTACTGGGGTGTTAAAGGAACCGCTGGAACTCCGATGCGTAAGCTCTTTGCGTCGGAAGCGAAGCAAGGCATGTCTTCGCCGTCGATATGGAGCGATGCGGGGTTGAATCAACACGCCAGCAGCGAAATAGAAAAATTGTTTGGAGAGAAGGCAGCATTTGAAACGCCCAAACCGGAGGCACTTCTTCATCGTGTCCTGGTGATTGCCTCGAATCCTGGTGAGATCGTGCTCGACAGCTTTCTCGGCTCCGGCACAACGGCAGCCGTTGCGCATAAGATGGGCCGCCGGTACATCGGCATTGAGATGGGCGAACACGCGGAGACGCATTGCGTTCCGCGTCTCAAGAAGGTTGTAGACGGGGAGCAGGGCGGAATCTCTGAGGCCGTGGGCTGGAAGGGCGGCGGCGGATTTCACTTCTACCGGCTAGGCAGTCCCATCTTTGATGAGCAGGGGCATATTCATCCGTCGATCCGTTTCGATCATCTTGCCGCGCACGTCTGGTTTGCGGAGACGCGGACGCCCATCCACCAGAAGCGCAAGCGGTCCCCGTTGCTGGGCAAGCATGGGGAGACGGCCTATTACCTGCTCTACAACGGCATTTTGGGCGACAAGCGGCCCGACGGCGGCAACGTGCTGACGCGCAAGGTGCTCGCGGAGTTGCCCGCGCATGATGGACCCAAGGTGATCTATGGTGAGTGCTCACGGTTGAGCGCGGCGGCGCTGAAAGAGCTGGGCGTGATCTTCAAGCAAACGCCCTACGATGTGAAGGCGCGATAAGTGCTTGCCGCACGGGCGTTGGTTTTTTTCGTGTGAATAAGATGTTGGGACAGAATGAGCATTTGAGGGCAAGATGGACTTCCAACTCAAGAACTTTCAGACGGACGCACTGGACAAGCTGCGCGAGTATCTGGAAGAGGCGCGCCTGAGTAACGATCCGTGGCGAGCTTTCCAAAAGATTGCCCGCACTCCCACGGGACACACGCCTACCTATCACCCTGTTGCGGGGTTGGAAAAGGTGCCTTACGTCTGTCTGCGGCTGCCCACGGGCGGCGGCAAGACGATTCTGGGAGCTTATGCAATCCGCGAGGCCGCGCAAGGCTATATCGAAAAGGATTACCCGCTGGTGCTTTGGCTGGTGCCTTCCAACACCATCCGCACACAGACGGCGGAGGCTTTGAAGGATACCGCGCATCCCTACCGCATGGCCTTGGATGAAGCATTTGAGGGCCGGGTCCGCGTCTTCGATATTGGCGAGATAGAGAACATTCGTCCGGCGGATATTGCGCAAGGCGTCTGTCTGGTGGTGGGAACGATTCAAACGTTGCGCGTGGAGAAAACCGACAGCCGGGATGTGTACGCGCATAAAGAGGCGCTGGAAGATCATTTCACGCGGCTGCAAGCGAGCGCGCCGGGGCTGGAGACGATTGCCGAGGGCGCGAACGCGGGCAAGGTGAAGTACAGCTTCGCCAATCTGTTGAGAATTCATCATCCGATGGTGATTGTGGATGAGGCGCACAACGTCCGCACGGGGTTGAGCTTTGATGCGTTGCGGCGCGTTTCGCCGTCTTGCATTGTGGAGTTGACGGCGACGCCGGACACCAGCTCGCGGACGGGCAGCAATGTGCTGTATCGCGTGACCGCCTCTGCATTGAAGGCGGAGGCCATGATTAAGCTGCCTATCGTGCTGAAAGAGCATCCCGCCTCATGGCAAGAGACGGTAGCCGATGCGCTGCGCACGCGCAAGCGGCTGGCAGAGTTTGCCGCGCGGGAGCCGGAGTACATCCGCCCGATCCTGCTGATACAGGCGGAGAGCAAAGAAAAGCTCGCCAATGTGGAAGCTGTGAAGCAATACTTGCTGGAGACGGAAAAGGTGCCAGCGGAACAGATTGCCGTGGCAACCGGGGACCAGCGCGGGCTGGATAAAATCGATCTATTTCAGCGGACCTGTCCGATTGAAATTGTGATTACCGTACAAGCGTTGAAAGAGGGCTGGGACTGCTCTTTTGCTTATGTCTTTTGCTCCACGGCAAACATTCACAACAGCAAAGAGGTGGAGCAATTGCTGGGCCGCGTCTTGCGTATGCCGTATGCCAAGCGGCGCGCCGTGCCGGAGTTGAATAAAGCCTATGCCCACGTCTCCAGCCCCAGCTTTGGGAAGGCGGCGCGGGAATTGGCGGACAGCCTCATTGCAATGGGCTTTGAAGAGAATGAGGCAAAGCAGTTTATCGAAGTGGAACAGGTGGAGTTGCCGCTGTTTTCATCTGCCGTGCCGGTGCTGACCTTGACGCTGGAGCAGACGCCGGACCTTTCCGGGCTTACGGAGCATGAGCGGCAAGCGGTTACAATTACAGAGATTGCGCCGGGGCAGGTGCGCGCGGAAATCCGGGGGAAGATTGCCGCCGCCGGAGAGAATGCGCTGCTTGCCGCCGCACCAGCGCCCGCCAGAGCCGAGATGCAGCGGAAGATTGCGGAACATCGGGCGGCCTTCGAGCGGCAGCTTTCCCCATCGCAGCGCGGCGTGGTTTTCACGGTTCCCCGGCTTTGCGCTGAATATCAGGGCGAGCTTGCGCTGGTGGATGAAGAGTTGCTGATTGAGGCGGCGGCGTGGAATTTGCTGGACTATCCGGCGGACCTATCCCGATTCGAGTATGACGACGCCTCCAAGACATTCGAGCTGGACATAGAAGGCAACAAAGTTGTGATTCATCCCAAGGATACGGAGCAGCTTGACTTGAATCTGCTGCCAGCGGAGCAGACGGACATTGACCTGGTGCGATGGCTTGATAAGCAGGTGCGACAGCCAGACGTGAGCCAACAGACGATGACGGCATGGATTCTGCAAGCCGTGACGGGGCTGCTCAAGCGGCCCAACCTGCCTTTATCAACCTTAATACGGGCGAAGTTCATCCTCGCCCGCAAGCTGGGGGAATTGATTGTACAGGCGCGCAAGGATGCAAAAAAGCGGGGCTGGCAGGAATTGCTTTTCGGGGCTGAGGCGAGAGTCCAGACAAGTGAGGAATTCGCTTTTCGATACAGGCCTGACGATTACCCAGTGAGCTGGTTGTACTCCGGTGGATGGGACTTTCAAAAACACTACTATCATCCGAAACCGGGTGAATTGGAGTCCAGCGGGGAAGAATTTGAGTGTGCTGTAGAGCTTGACCGGCATTCTGCCGTCAAAACTTGGGTGCGCAACCTTGCCAAGAAAGAGAGCGCATCGTTTTCGCTCCAAACTTCCACGGACCTTTTCTACCCTGATTTTGTGGCACAGTTGCACGATGGGCGCGTCCTGGTGGTGGAGTACAAGGGCAATGCCTACGCAACCAATGACGATTCAGTAGAAAAACGCAAGCTGGGCGCACTGTGGGCGGATCGAAGCAGCGGCAAGGCGCTTTTCCTCATGGCGGAGCGGCGCAAGGACGGGATGAACATACCACAGCAAATTACGGCGGTTGTGGGGTTGACGTGAGGCCGCAAACAGCAACAGCTTACATGGGGCACAAGCTCGTTTTCAGAGGTCAATATGCCATTCGCGCTGCTTCAACGGGGGTACATTTGGGGGTATTCCTTGAGAGTCAATTTGTAGTGTGTTGCAACTAAACGGCTTACAAGACGATAGGAATCCCTCGCTCATTCTTTCCAATCCCGTCGGCTCGTAATTGCAAATTACTGAAAATAATTGGATACATTGTCCACGGTCATCCGCACCTCTCCACTCATGTCCGGATTTGACCGGGGAATCAGCGGCGTGGGGGAAACTGTGGCGCTATCCCTTTTACTTTGCTGATTTCCATCAAAAGCGCCTTGGTGGTTCTAACCGCCGCTCATTAGTACCGCGATCATCCGCAACGCTGGATCGTGCTAGAACTGCTCTCGGTTGTCTTGGTGTACGAGTACGAACTCTGTCGCCAGAGGCACCGCAATGCGCTGCAGCTTCCACTCAAGAAAATTGGTCAACAGCCGCTGGCGCTTTCATCTCTTTATTCCGGAATGCTCATTCTTGGATTCTCGTAGACGGAGTAGGATTGCGCGTTGAGATCGAGTGAGCCATCGTTTGCAAATCCTGGGGTGAATTCAGGTTGCTATATAAGACATTTTCTATTTCAAGCACGGAATAAATGTGCGCGTTGTCCTGTTCCATGAGAGTTTTCACCAAGGATTGCAGCGATAACCGGCTAACTGCAAGCGAGCTTTCGGCAATCGGTAGCGCAGAGGCAGGATAGATCGCACACAGCGGCTCATAGAATTGGCCGCATCGAGGAATCACGCCTTTCTCTTGCGAGGCCAATTGTATTAGCTTCACAAGGTGATCGGACGTCATCCGCGGTAAGTCGATTGCCAAGGCGAGCAGGTGCGTGGTCTTCATGCACTTCAATGCGGCGACCAAACCGCTCAACGGACCCATCGATGGAGGTTCGTCCAAAATAATTTCAATATCGTTTGGAGCCCAGACAGGCCTAACACGCGCCGAGATCAGCAGTTTGTCAGGATGGATACTTCGCAGAGTTTCCAGTTGACGCGACCACAATGACCTTCCCGCAACCATCAGGGTTGACTTATCCGCTCCCATGCGCCGCGATTCACCACCGGCAAACAATACCGCCGTCAATGTAACTGTCTGATCAGCCACTTCAAACTCCGCAATAACTCATCACGCTTAAATGGAGATCGAGATTAATATTAATAGTAGAAATGCGCAACACTCTTGCTGCAATAATCGTATCGTATTCAGGATAAGTGGAAGTGATTTGTATTATGATGTGTCTCCCGTAGAATGGGCTTAATGATCTCACTGACCGAAGCTCGCGCCTTGATTTGGGAGCGCCTATCGCCGCTTCCTCCGCAGATGGCAATGTTGGCGGATGTGTATGGGCGCGTGCTTCGCGAAGATGTGTACGCGCCAGAGGATATTCCCGCATTCGATCGTTCGGCTATGGACGGATACGCGTTGATAGCGGAGGATAATTCACCACGTTTGCGCATTACGGGTGAGATTCAGCCGGGAGCCGCACCGGTCTTTAAGATTGAACGCGGCGAGTGCGCGCGGATCTTCACAGGCGCGCCGCTTCCCGAAGGCGCAACGCAGGTTCTGATGCAAGAAGATGCGCGCGTGGAAGACGGATTCATGACGCGGCTGCAAGCGTCGCGCATTGGGCATATTCGCTATCGCGGTGAGGATGCCCGGCGAGGCGACTTACTGCTCTCTTCAGGAACCCGCTTGGGGCAAGGAGAACTCGCCTTGCTGGCAGGCATGGGAATTACGAAGCCAACGGTATCGCCTCCGATCCGAATCGTGCATTTTGTCACTGGCAACGAAATCATAGAGCCATCGCACACTCCATTGCCAGGACAGATTCGCGACTCGAACAGTACGCTGGTCGCGGCGTTTGCGCGCCGGCATCAAGGTGAAATCGTGCACCAGGAGCGAGTCTCCGACGATCTGGATATGTTGTTAACTCGGGTGCGGGCTGGCCTCGACGATTGTGATCTACTACTGATCTCCGGCGGCGCAAGCGTCGGCGATTATGATTTTGGAAAAAAGATTTTGATTGCGCTGGGATTTGAGGTTCATTTTGAAAAGGTGAATATACGTCCAGGGAAGCCGCTGATCTTTGCTACTCGCGGCCAACAAGCGGCTTTTGTGCTGCCAGGAAATCCAGTTTCGCATTTCGTTACATTGCAAGTTGAAGTGCGACACGCGATGGAACGATTCGCTGGAGCAGAGGCATCATGGCCGGAGTTCAAGGCTAAGCTCACCGAATCCTTCACACGCGGAGTAAGCACTCGGGAGACGTTCTGGCCAGCGCGTCTCAGCACAGAGAATGGGGAATTGGTTGTGCGAGCGCTGCGATGGAAGAGTTCAGGTGATGTAACGGGAATGGCTGGTGCAAACGCGCTGTTGCATTTGACGAATGAATTGGAACCTCCAAGAACAGGCGATCGTGTTCCGACACTGTTGGTTGACACGCTATGATGCGATGCCTCCAACGATAAGTCTTGGCCGTTGAAGGCATCTATGCGATTCCATCAAAGTCAAATGCCAATCTGGATTCATGACGCAATTCTCAGTCTCCGACAGCCTCTGCTTCACAGACGATCGAACCTTCGGAGATTCCTCGACGGCGCGCGCCGCGGTAACTGAAGATTTGAGTGCGGGCCAATGCGGATGGCGCCCAGGTTAACCTCCAATGCACACCGAATTCAAGCAGCAGAAATACGGTGGAAACCATGAGTCCGGCGAAGCACAACATTCCTGTTCCATAACTTCCGGAGATGTCTTTGAGCGCGCCGAGGACGGAGGGAAGAAAAAATCCTCCCAGGCCGCCTGCTGCTCCGACGATTCCGGTAATCAGCTCGATGTCGGCGGAGAAGCGCTGCGGCGCCATCTGGAAGACTGCGCCATTGCCCATGCCGAGCATACCCATGGAGATGAAGAGCGTGGGAACGACAATCGCGATGGGCGGCAGAGCGCTGACTACCATGAGGCAAATTGCGATGCAGGCAAAGAGCGCAAGCAAGAGCCTGTAGCCGCCGATTTTGTCGGCGAGCCATCCTCCGACGGGTCGCAGAAAGCTGCCCGCCAGAACGACGACGGTCGTGAAGTCACCCGCTTGGACTTTGGTCAGATGATATTGATCGTGGAAGAAGACGGAGAGGAAGCTGGCCAGGCCAACGAATCCGCCAAATGTAAGGCTATAGAGAAAACATAGTCGCCAGGTGTCTCCCTGGACTAGAAGCTGCGCATATTGTCCCCATGCCTTGGGCTTTGATTTTGAGGGGCTGTTTTTGGCCAGTATGAAAAAGGCTGCGAAGACCAGCACGACAGGCAGCAGGGCAAGGCCGAAGACGAAATGCCAGCCATAGTGCTGTGCGAGGCGAGGGCCGAAGAAAGTTGCGATCAGAGTGCCGGAGTTACCCGCGCCTGCGATGCCCATAGCCAGTCCCTGATGCTCGGCGGGATACCAGCGGCCAGCCAATGGAAGCGCAACTGCAAAGCTGGCGCCGGCGATGCCGAGCATGAAACCGATCAGATAGAAATGCCAGAGAGCGGTTGCATAATGCCATCCGAGAATGAGCGGAATCAGCGTCAACGCGAGTCCGGTGAGTCCCGCACGACGGCCACCGATGCGATCAGCGAGCAATCCTAGAATGGGCCGGAAGAATGAGCCGCCTAGCAAGGGAATCGCCGTGAGCAATCCTTTTTGTGTTGCCGTCAGATGCATCTGATCGGCGATGAAGGGAGTCATTGGACCGAAGAGAACCCATACCATGAAGCTCACGTCGAAGTAGAGGAATGCGGAGACGAGCGTGGGCAGATGGCCGCTGGCAGTGAAAGATTTTTTGTTCATGTGTGATCCTCCTGGAGAAGTTGGGATGATTTATTCGTTATGATGTCTGCTTTACATGAAGAGGACTGCGCTCGACACGCACTGAACATTGCTTGAAGTTCGGCTCGCGCGAGATGGGGTCAAATGCGCTTTGCGTAATTTGATTGGCGTTGCTCTCGACAAAGTGAAAGGGAAGAAAGACCTGTCCGGGCGCGACAATTTCGGTGATGCGAAGTTCTACTTTGCTGACGCAGCCACGCGGAGAAAATACATCCACTCGATCATGCGGGCGCAAACCGAGACGCTTTGCGTCTGTCGGATTCATCTCCAACCATGCGCGCGGGCTGAGGCGCTGCAAAATGGAGATGCCGCCGGTTTTGGTGCGCGTATGCCAATGCTCGACGGTGCGCCCGGTATTCAGTATGAAGGGATATTCTTTGTTGGGCTGCTCGGGAAAGGGCGCCCATGCGGTGGGAATTAGTTTGGCACGCCCATCATCGGTCTGAAAGATTCCATCGATGTAGAGTCTGCGGGGCGACGACGGGTCTATAGTCGTTGCTTGCGGAAACGGCCATTGAATTCCACCGAATGAATCGATCATTTCATAGGTCATACCCGAATAGTCGCAAAGGCGACCAGCGGAGACGCGCCTCCACTCTTCAAACGCATCGGCTGGCTCGTTCCATCCGGGAAAAAGTTCTTCCCGCACGCCCAGTTGTTCGGCGACGGCAAGAAAAATATCGAAGTCGCTGCGCGCTTTACCGGGCGCCGCAACAGCAGCATTGGCTTTGCTGGCGCGGCGTTCGGAGTTAGTATAGGTTCCTTCTTTTTCTCCCCAAATGGCAGCGGGCAACACAAGATCAGCCAACTCCGTGGTGGGTGTGGGATGAAAGCCATCCTGCACGACGAGAAATTCCAGATTGCTCAATGCGTGCTTGAGTATGTCGATATTGGGAAAGGAAACCAGCGGATTGGTGCCAATGATCCATAGTGCGCGAATTTTCCGGGAGACTGCGGCTTCGATGATATCGGGATAAGCGAGTCCACGCGCGGTGGGAATGCGTTCTGCAGGAATATTCCAGAGGCGCGCCAGTTCTTCGCGATCCGTAACGGATTCAAATTTGCGATAGCCGGGAAGACTCGATGCAAAGCCAGCTTCGCGAGTGCCCATCGCATTGCATTGCCCCGTAATTGAGAAAGGCGAAGCTCCTGCGCGTCCGATATTGCCGGTGATCAGAGCGAGGTTGTTGATGGCGTTGACCGTCTCAGTGCCTTTGGTGCTGTGATTGACACCCATCGTCCAGCCAATGAATGCAGCCTTGGCGTGAGCGTAGAGCATAGCTGTCCTGTGAATCAGTTCAGGAGCAAGCCCGGTGATTTCTGCGGCATACTCCAACGTATAAGGAGCAAGCGAGGCACGCAGTTCTTCAAAGCCTGTGGTGTGGCGCTGAACATAATCGTGGTTGTAGAGATCTTCATCGATGATGATGCGCAACATTGCGTTGAGCAGCGCCAGATCGGAGCGCGGCTTGAGAGGAAGATATACGTCGGCCATCATCGCTGTTTTAGTGACGCGCGGATCGGCCACTATCATGATCTTGCCTCTGTTATCATCCAGGCGCGTGCATAGGATGGGATGATTATCCGCGACGTTTGCACCGATAAGAAAAATGACGTCGGCTGTCTCCATATCGGCATACGCGCCCGGAGGTCCGTCGCTGCCGAAGGAGCGCTTGTAGCCGGAAACCGCCGTGGACATACAAAGCGTAGTGTTGCCGTCGTAATTGCTGGTTCCAAAGCCAAGCTGCACAAGCTTTCCCAGCGCATAGAACTCTTCAGTAAGTAACTGACCAGTGCTGATGACGCCCACTGACTGCTGTCCATATTTGCACTGCACAGCGCAGAAGCGATCGACCATTGTTTTCAGCGCTTCGTCCCAATCAATGCGCAACAGTTTTCCATCTTTGCGCAGCAGAGGATACTTCGCGCGATCCTCCGCGTCCAGAGCATAATGTTCCGACAATCCCTTTGGGCAGAGTTTGCCAAGGTTGACGGGATGATCGGGATCGCCGCGCACACTGACGACTTTTCCATTGCGCACACCGAGTTCCATGCCGCATCCCACCGAGCAGTAACCGCACGTACTTTTGACCCATTTGTCGGCGTGTTTGCGCGTCGAGGTGAAGCCCAGCACCGGATCGTTTCCGTAACTGTATCTCGCGGAGAGATTGTCCAGCCCACTTTTTCTGAGCACCCAGTTGAGTACATTCATACGGCCTCCACGGCGAGATATTCAGTAGCGATGTTGCTGGGAATGACGCTGACAAAGAAGAGATAGCGGCTCACAAATTCACCGGCAATCAAAAGCAGCGCGATGGGAAGCGCGGCCCAGCGGCTCTGCGCAAAAGGCACCAGTAGCAAGCCAGCGCTGAGCAAGAGAAAACGCAGCATCAGAAGATTGGAGAGTACTGTAAAAAGCAGTATAAAGACGCCTCGGCGTTCATGAGAGGCGGAACGGGCCAGCCAGATAATTTTCACCGTAGCGGCTAGAAAGGTTGCGATACCTGAAAGTATGATGGCGGTCTGGGTGAGCGGAGATGCTCCTGAGAGAACATTCGCGCCCGCAGAACCGAGCAGGAAGGCAGTGAGATAAAATTCCAGAATGGTGAAGGGAGAATTCCACCCCGGCCGTCCTGGCGCCAAATACAGCCGCGCGCTGGCTCCAACGCCTCCTATGCCGAACAAGACCGTAATTCCTCCGAGAATCGCCGCAGTATGCGTGGGCAGAATCGCATTGGCATGATGCACGGTCGTGGCTAGTATCGCTATGATTTTGAGAAGACTGGAGACTTGCGAGAATGGCACTAGATCAAGTCCGCCGGGAAGAGTGAGCCACAGTGCTGCAGAATAGGCTGTCGCCGCATTGGCAAAGAGAGTGAACATGAGCACTTCACGGCTGAGCCAGGAGCGCCGCCACATCTTCAGTGCGCGCACTGCGTGTATGGGCCGTCCCAGATGCAGCGTGGAAGCGCCCAGAGCCAGAGTTGCAATCATCAATGCAACCAGAGCAGCCATCGGATGCAGGCGCGCTCCCAGGATTTGCATCAGCCAAATGGAAGTGAAAGCGCCGACCGAAAGTTGCGTCAGCACTGTCATCACCACCAAAGGCCAGTGGGGATGCTCCGGGCGCAGGCGATTGAGATCGACCTTACTCATATTGCGCGGCATTCCTGTGGGCAGGGTAATGCGTGTCGTGGACAAACTGTCGTCAGCCGAAGGCATACCGGGTGAATTGGCGTCGGCGCAATATTGTTCGCGCCACTCGGCGGTGCGCACGACCTCGATGCGAATGGCGCCCTCGGGGCATGAGGCCGCACAGGCGGGGCTTTGACCTTGCGTCAGCCGGCCATAACACATATCGCATTTGCCGACGACACCGCGCTCCGGGTTATACTGCGGCACACCGTATGAGCAGTTCCAGGTGCAGTACTGGCAGCCGATGCAGATGTCGGCGCTATGAAGCACAATGCCGGTAGGGCCATCTTTGGAGTAGGCATCGACGGGGCAGCCGGTCATGCAAGTTGGCTCCAGGCAATGATTGCAACCCATCGAGAGATAGCTGCGAATCGTATCGGGATATGTTCCGCCTTCGACCTCGCCGACTCTGCGCCAGAGAATATCGGCGGGATTTCCGTTCTGCTCGTTGCAGGCCACCACACAGCACTTGCAGCCGATGCACTTGGTCATATCAAAATGAAAGCGGTATTGTTCCCCAGGTCCGGGTGGAGGTGGCAATGGAGTATTGGAACCGTAACCGCACAACTGAACGAGCTGATGCTCGGCCTTGGGAGCCGTGGCAGTCAGGTGGAAGGCGTCGTCGCCTGCCATGACTCGTTCGAGTAAGGGAAGTTCCATGAGCGGCTCCATCGATGCGCGCCGAGCGCGCTCTATGCGAAGAGATTGATTTGCGATAAACAGGTATAGAACCGCATACGGTTCTACACCGAGTAGATTGCCTGTGTAATTTGACTTGAAATTGCCTGGTGGTCAGGCTTGACTCTTCGCGGAGCCGGTGAGGTATCCCCTGGATTGAGAAGATCCGGCGCACTGGGCCGGAGATGCGCGAATCGAGCATTCTTTGTGAATGCCCTTCCGCGTGGAGGGATTGCGTTGAGCATAGCGTGAAATTGACTCACGCGCAAGAAGTATTTTTTATAGCTTGTTTTTCGGCATTTCTTTATGTCTATATAAAGAAAAACAAGTTTTCTTATTGCATTCTCGATCGAATGCGTGTTAATGAATTGTGAAGACGTAGCTCTGTTTCATCCGGTACCGGGACGTTTCGGTGGAACAGAAAAGGGCGGCGCTGTTCACGACAATCACCTTGTCGTTCGCCGTTCATATCCTCGCGCACTCTGCCGCTGCGCATTTGAATCATTACAATCCTTCGTGCCCGCAAGGCAGGCGCCTCAGTGTGTGCCTGCCTTGCGATGGTAATTTCACTCTCCTTGCTTCCCCAGCAAGAACCCACTATTGCGAATCGAGGCCAAAGAATGCGTAAATCCATTTCCCTGTGTCTTGCTCTTCTCTCTCTCAGCACAAGCGCCATCGCCATTGCGCAAAACAATTTCTTTACGCAATGGGAAGAGCGTGTGCGATCAACTTCGGCTCAACAGCCATCATGGGTCGTTCCGGTTTTTACGCCTTCTTCAGGGCTGGTACAACTGGCACGAGCTGATATGATTCGTCAGATTACGGCTGCACGCACGATCACCTGGAACTACGACGGAAGCAAAGGCTTCAATCTGATTCCCTGGTACAAAACCGAGGTCGATGTAAATCTTCCTCCTTACATTCAGCACAATACGGCAGCAGCAAAGGATGGTGCGGGCGATCTGTCGTTTCTGATGAAATATCGAGTCGCTGCTGCCAACGAGAAGCAAGGCTCTTACTCGGTGAGCGCGGCTGTGGCTGCTACTGTTCCTACGGGGAGCTATAAGAACGGAGCGTTGAGCGGTACCGTCTCTCCTACGATATTTTTGGGCAAAGGGTACGGCGCACTTGACGTGCAAACAGCGGCCTCGGTCTCACTGCCCACAGGCCATACAAGTACTTTGGGCCGCCCGGTGAGTTGGAATACTGCGTTTCAGGGCAAAGTGAAAAAGATATACTGGCCGGAGGTTGAGATCAATTCGACCTTTTACCGGGGCGGTCCCAACGACGGCAAAGTGCAGACTTTCGCTACGCCTGGAGTCATGATCGGAAAGATCAAATTCCGCTCCGATCCAAAAGATCGGCTGGGCTTATTTTTTGGCGTGGGCGATCAGATTGCCCTCTCAAGTTATCACGCCTACAACCATGCGTTGTCGTTTTCTACGCGCATCGTCTTCTAATTGCCGACAGTTGTTCACATATATCTAACCGGCCGTGAACGTCGTCAGCTCAAAGGCGCTCACGGTCGTAGAAATTCATCGGGATATACTCGATAAACACAGAAACAGTTTCAATTTCCTGATGAAATCACAACGGTTGCTAGTGCTAAAATTATTCTGAATCTGCGCATATGCGGCCATTTCTTGACGCCTCAAACCATTGTGAGGAGGCATGGTTGCTCGAAGATTCGGATTGTTTATACGGAGAAGATCATGCCAGGGGCAAATTTTGACGGGTTGCGGGTTCTGAGTCTGGAATCGCGCCGCGCGAATGAAGTTGCCAAACTGATACGCACCTATGGCGGCGAAGCGCTTACTGCGCCTGCGATGCGGGAGATTTCTCTCGAATCCAACAAGCCGGTCATCGAATTTGCCGAAGCTCTGATGCGCGGAGCCTTCGATCTGGTAATTTTTACGACCGGCGTTGGAGTACGTTCGCTGGTCAAGATCGTCTCCGATGTGATGGATCGCGAGCGCTTTCTGACTGCGCTGCGTTCGGTCAAAATCGCTGCGCGCGGCCCCAAGTCTTCGAGCGCTCTGCGTGAGCTTCAGGTGCCGATCACCGTTGTTTCTCCGGAACCATTCACATGGCGCGCAATGATGTCCGCCCTGGAAAAGGAGCTGGGCTCCTCGCTGGAGGGCATGAATCTGGCGGTGCAGGAGTATGGCACCTCCAACCCGGAACTGCTCACAGCACTGGCCGAGAAGAGCATCTCCATTACACGGCTGCTGGTGTATCAATGGGCTCTTCCTGAGGATGTTCAGCCCTTGCGCGAAGCGGTGCTGGCATTGGCGCATGGCCATGTGGACATCATTCTCTTCATGAATGCGGGGCAGGTGATGCATCTGTTTCTCATGGCCGAGAGGATGGGCTATGCAGATGCGCTGCATGAGGGCTTCCGCTCAACGCTCATCGGATCAATCGGTCCCAGCACGACAGAGGGAATGGCCGCTAATGGGCTGCATCCGGATTACGAGCCGACGCAATCGAAGATGGGATTTCTCATCAACGAGCTGGCGCAGAATAGTCATTCGCTATTGGAAAAGAAGCGTTCTGCGGCTTCGCTGCACGTTAGCAGCACACCGCTTCCTCCGGTTAGCCCGTTGCTGCGCGCTGATTCCTCCGCGACGCCGGTTGTGGTCAAGCCTGAACGCGGCGCACTCTCGGGAGTCGATTTCCTGCATGAGATTGGCAGCCGCATGGCAGCCTCCGACCCTCTGCATACTGTGCTCAATCGCATTGTGGATTTCGCTTGCTCAGTGATCAATTGCGACTCCTGCTTTGTCTATGTTCTCGAAGACAATCAACTGGTTTTGCGCGCCTCTAAAAATCCCCACGCGGATATTGTCGATCATCTGGGCCTTTGGCTCGGCCAGGGAATTACCGGATGGGTTGGGTGGCATCGCGAGCCAGTGGCCATCAGCTCAAAAGCATTGCAGGATCCGCGCTTCAAGCGTTTTCCCGAGTTGCCTGAAGATACCTTCGAGGCTTTTCTTTCAGTTCCAATTCTCTGCCGCGGAAAACTCGTCGGTGTCATCAATCTACAGCATCTCAAACCATATCAGCATACCGAAAATGAAGTCCGGCTTTTGACGACGATCGGCCATCTGGTGGGCGCTGAGCTGGAGCGGGCACGACTGGAGACAGAGATCGTTCAACTCTCCGACCGCCTGGAATCGCGCAAGCACATCGAGCGCGCTAAGGGCGTCTTGCAACGCGACTTCGGGTTGGATGAAGAGGCCGCCTACAAAGCGATGCAGCGAGAAAGCCGACAGCGGCGCAAGACCATGCGGGAGATCGCCGAGGCGATTATTCTCAATGAGGATTTGCGCAAGAGCCGTCTGGGTGAGGCTGGAAAACCATCGCCGTATGAAGATAGCATAAGGAAAGCAAAGAATTAATCTTCTCCATCTTGTGATGTATATTAACTTGCGCTACACTCTGAATACGAGGTGGACAAAGCCGTCTACCTGCCTTCCGCTTCCCCGCACCGTGCCGTGCCTGGGGCGATCAACAAAGTAATTTCGTCTCTCCATGCTCCGCGACGAGCCTTGAATCTTCCGCGTAGTTTGCGGCATTCATCTGCTCTCGTGCCGCTTTGTGCACTGCACAGAAGCGCTTTCACCGGGCACTCCGGTCCTCCTTCACGGACGGACTTCATGGAAGGAAGAATGGCATGGCTACTCCAGCGACTTTCAACATCCAGGAATTTACAACCGAGCAGAAGGATTATCTGCGCGGCATCTTTTCGAGCGTTGCGGAACTCGGTGCGCATCCTTTTGTAGGCCACACCGCAACAGGCCTGCTGACGAACGAACCAACGCTGGCTGCAACAAATCTGGCCGATCCTGCGGAAGAAACCTATCACGGCACGCCGGTCTCCGATCTTTGCCGCGAAGAGCTTTGGAAGTACGAACAGAATCCTCTCGACATTTGGGACAAGTTAGTTGCTCATGCCGATGAGAATCGCGCTCCAGCCGCGGACGACTTGTTTCGCTTCAAGTTTCATGGGTTGTTTTATGTGGCTCCGGCGCAGGATTCGTTCATGCTTAGACTGCGCATCCCCGGCGGCATTCTTACCGCGCATCAGATGCGCGGACTGGCTGCGATGGCCGCCGATTGGGGTTCGGGGCGCGCGGACATCACCACCCGCGCCAACCTGCAGATTCGAGAATTCCAACCTAAGGATATTGTGCGCGTCCTCAATAAACTGCAATCGCTTGGTTTGACATCGCGCGGCGCAGGCGCCGATAACATTCGCAATATCACCGCATCGCCGATCACCGGTCTTGATCCGACGGAACTCTGTGATGTGGCTCCGCTCGCCGAAGCGCTTCACTACTACATTCTCAATAGTCGCGATCTCTATGGGCTGCCGCGCAAATTCAATGTAGCCTTCGACAATGGCGGCTCCATCAGCGTAGTCGCCGACACCAATGATATTGGCTTTGTTGCAGTGCGGGTGGGCGAAGGGCACAGCGTCCCCGCAGGGATTTACTTCCGTGTATTGATTTGTGGCATCACGGGACATAAACAATTTGCTACCGATTGCGGTCTGCTTTTAAGAGCCGATCAAACTGTAGCCGTGGCCGCTGCCATGATTCGCGTCTTCAGCGAGAATGGCGATCGCACGGATCGCAAAAAGGCGCGGCTCAAATATCTTATTGATCGCTGGGGTGTGGAGAAGTTTCTCGAAGAAACGGAGAAGCGGCTGGCCTTTCCGCTGATCCGTGTAGCTGCCGAAGAGTGCGCGCCACGCCTGCCTATTGATCGCGCCGGACACATCGGCGTTCACGCGCAACGTCAGGCAGATCTTCACTACATTGGAATTTCAGTTCCAGTCGGTCGTCTTCCAGTAGCGCAAATGCTGGCATTGGCCGATGTAGCGAGTCGCTTCGGAAGCGGCGAGATTCGCCTGACAGTTTGGCAGAATCTTTTGATTCCCAACATTCACTCGGCAAATCTGAATGAGGCGTTGGCCGCAATTCGCGCGGCTGGCCTGGACTGCGCCGCTGGAACTTTCTTGCGCAACACGATTGCATGCACTGGAAATCAGGGATGCAAATACGCTTCGACAGACACCAAGAGACATGCAGTCGAATTAGCCAACTTGCTTGATGCGCGCTTCAAGATCGAGCAGCCAATCAACCTGCACGTGACCGGCTGCCCTCACTCCTGCGCACAGCATTACATCGGCGACATTGGTCTGCTTGGCATAAAGGTGGGCGGAGAAGAAGGTTACCAAGTTGTCATTGGCGGCGGCTCGGATCAGGACAAAGGGTTGGCGCACGAACTAATTCCGGCCATCGCCTACCGCGATTTGCCGCCTGTAATGGAGCAGCTCTTTGCGTCTTACACCGAACGGCGCATCACTGATGAATCATTCCTTGACTTCAGTCGCAGACATAGCACGACTGAATTGCAATCATTCTGCACAGTAAAGGAGCAGGTGTAATCATGTCGGCCAATATCCCATTCATTCCGGAAAGCGCTCCCTTTACACCCGAACAGAGAGCTTGGCTCAATGGCTATCTTGCCGGACTTTTTACAAATAGTGCCCAGTCCGTCGCGGCAGAAACAAAATCTTCGCTGCGCATTGCTATTCTTTATGCTTCACAATCGGGCACAGCGGAAGGACTGGCGCGCAAACTGGCCAAGGAATTGAAGGCGCAAGGTCATCAGCCTGCGGTATCAACATTAGTTGGCTATTCACCGGCAGCATTGGCAGCGGAGAAGTTCGCTCTGATTTTTGCCAGCACTTATGGCGACGGCGAAGCTCCCGATGGCGTTCAACCATTTTATGAAGAGCTATGCCTGGAGCATTTTCCTCGCTTTGAGAAACTGTCCTACTCGGTCTTCGCACTTGGCGACCGTCACTATGAAAACTTCTGCAAGTTCGGTAGAGACCTGGATACAAAGCTCGCGGCGCTGGGCGCAAATCGTCTGTCTAACCGCATCGATTGCGATGTGGATGTGGACGAGCCACTGGCACAGTGGAAGGCGGAAGTTCTTTCCCGCCTTAGCGAAACAGCAGCCACAAACAAACCTGTGAAAATTGCGCCTGACGTCGTAGTAACAGAAAAGCCCGCACCGGATGCCTCGTTCACCCGCGACAATCCAGTCTTTGCTCCTCTGGTGGACAAGAAAGACCTTACTCACAAAATGTCCAGCAAGACAACGCTCCATCTGGCATTTTCCATTGAAGGAACAGGCATTCAATACGAAGCCGGCGATGCCTGCGGCGTGCTGCCCACCAATGATACCAATCTGGTTGCTGAGATTCTGCAGGCGTTGCGCTTTAACGGCAATGAGCAGGTGCAATGCAGTAATGCTGAAACTCTTGCGCTGCACAGCGTGTTGACACATCACTTGCAGATTACTCGCCTCAATCGCAAGATGGTCACCGAGTATGCAAATCTCGGCAAATGCGCGCCGCTGCTTTCACTGCTCGAACCCAAGCATCAGCCTGAGTTGGACAGATACGTCTATGGCCGTGGATTGATTGATTTGTTGATGGAATTTCCCGGCGTGGTGCAAACTCCCGAAGAACTTGTGACGATGCTGCCGAAACTGACACCGCGCCTCTATTCCATCTCTTCGAGTCCGCTGGCTCATGCCGGAGAGATTCATGCTACGGTGGCCGTGGTTCGTTACAACGCACACAACCGCGAGCGTGGCGGTGTATGCTCAACGCTCTTCGCGGATAGAGCCTCGATCACTGACCGCCTGCCGCTCTACATTCAACCCAACAAGCGCTTCAGGATTCCGAGTGATTCCAATGCGCCGATGATTATGATTGGACCCGGCACCGGGATAGCTCCGTTTCGCGGCTTCCTGCATGAGCGCCGCGCATTGGGCGCTAAGGGAAAAAACTGGCTCTTCTTTGGAGAGCGTAGCGCGGCCACCGATTATCTTTACCGCGATGAATTGGAGGCCATGCGGGCGGACGGGCATTTAACTCGTCTGGACACGGCCTTTTCACGCGATCAGGAAGATAAGATTTACGTACAGGACAGAATGCAGGAGGAGGCCTCGTTGTTTTGGAGTTGGTTGCAGGATGGCGCGGGCGTCTATGTCTGCGGCGATGCAGCGCGCATGGCAAAGGATGTGCACACAACCTTGTTGACAATCGTTGAAAAACAGGGAGGAATCTCAGGTGTAGCAGCGGAGGAATATGTGCAGAACCTCAGTGAGCAGCATCGCTACCACCGCGACGTTTATTGAGTATCTGCCGGCACAATTTCCAATTCGCAATCCGATAGTATGAGAATAGGGATGCAGAATGAAAGTGATTCATTTGTACATTTCGCCGGGACACAATTTCTTCGGCCATCACGAACAACCGCCCGGTGAGCACGTGCTTATCGAGAAAGCTGAGATCCATTGCGTGGCCGGTCGCGGGGTGGAAGGAGACCGGTTTTTTGACTACAAGGACAACTATAAGGGCCAGATTACGTTTTTTTCCTCGGAGGTTTTTGAAGAGTTGTGTCGTCATCTTGGCGTACGCGACAAATCGCCAGGCGCAACGCGCCGCAACGTGATTACCGTGGGCCTGAATCTGAACTCCTTGATCGAAGAGGAGTTCGAAGTTCAGGGTGTGCGTTTCGCCGGAGTTGCCGAATGCGCGCCTTGTTACTGGATGGATAAAGCCATTGCGCCAGGCGCAGAGGAGTTTCTCAAAGGCCGCGGCGGCTTACGGGCGCGGATTCTAACCGATGGAATTCTTGCCGTTGAATCATGAAACTGAATCTAGCCGCTTACTTCGCGCGAAACATCAGTCGTAGAGGGGTTGCAATGAATCCATTGATCGATCCAATCGGCAGACGCATAGATTATCTGCGAATATCGGTCACTGACCGCTGTAATGAACGATGTCTTTACTGTCTAACTGAGAATCATGCCGGATGGATGCCGCGCGCCGAAGTTCTGAGCGATGCGGAGTTGATCGCGATTGTAAGAGCCGCGGTATCGCTCGGGTTTAAGCGCTTTCGCGTGACGGGTGGCGAGCCTCTTTTACGCGCAGGGATTGTGGATCTGATTGGGCGGATCATTGCGTTTCCGGGTGTTGAATCAGTCATGCTCTCCACCAACGGACTTCTTCTTCCCGCACTGGCCCAGCAACTCTACGATGCAGGTTTGAGCAGTATCAACATCAGCTTGGATGCGCTTGATGGGGCCGCTTATCGCGCAATCACAGGAGGTAATATCGAGCCGGTTCTGCGCGGCATCGAACTCGTGAGAGATATCGGCTTTCCATCGGTGAAGCTGAATACCGTTTTGATGAAGCGAAAGAATGAGAACGAGATTATTCCCCTGCTGCATTACGCGGCCAGCAAGGATATTGCGATACGATTCATCGAACTGATGCCGGTTAGTTCAACGGAAATGTTGAAAGACAATATCTTTCTTTCAATCAGTGAAGTGCGGAAACTCTTGCAGTTGCACTATACGATGGTTCCGCTAGACGAGCATCTTGGCTCAGGACCGGCCAAATACTATCATCTTCCCGAACTAGGAGCAACCGTTGGCCTGATTGGCGCTATGAGTGACTTGCATTTCTGCGATCAATGTAACAAGATGCGATTGACCTCCGATGGCAAGTTAAGGCCTTGTCTGGGCAACCACCTGGAAACGGATCTGATGCCCGCGTTGCGCCCCTCTGTTAATCAACCAGCATTGCAAGAACTGTTTCTAAGCACACTGGCCGAAAAGCCTGTAGAGCACTCCTTCCGCGAACAGTTTGTGCCATTGCGCGGAATGACAGCCATTGGTGGATAAGATGAAAATCAAAGTTGTCGTCTTTGCCGACGTACGTATCGCCCTTGGCTTCAGCGAACGCATCGTGGAGGTTTCGGAGACAGAAACTCCACGCAATATCTTGCACGGTATTGCGCCGGATTATGTTCTCGATAAATCAATTCGCGTAGCAGTAAATCAGAATTATGCCGACTGGGACTTGCCTGTTGGAAATGCCTTCGAGATGGCTATTATCCCATTGGTGAGCGGCGGCTGACATGAAGATGCATATTGAGTTAACTCATCAGGCGATTGTTCCTCCCGATGCGCTATCCGTTGGTTTGGAGGTTGGCGCTCTAGTCAATTTTCAGGGGATCGTCCGAGAGAGCGAAGATGGAATTATCATTGCTGGTCTTAATTATGAAGCACATGAACCTATGGCGCGATCGATGCTGGAAAGAATTCTTTCGGACCTCGCCCTCTTGCATCCCTGCGAAGAAGTGTGGGTGATTCATCGCCTGGATTTTGTGCCGGTGGGCGAGATTGCGCTTTTTGTGCGTGTTCGCTCCAAGCATAGGAAAGCTGCGTTGCTACTGACCGATGAATTGATTGATCGAATCAAGCAAGATGTGCCGATATGGAAATCAGTTTAAGCGCATTGCGGGCATAGTATTGGAAAGAGGAAAATCAAGATGTGCGAAAGCTCTGTTGAGAATAATCATGATCGCTACTCGCGCCAGATTCGCTTTCGCGAAATAGGTGAAGCGGGGCAGGCGCGGCTTGCGCAGGCGCGAGTTGCAATCGTCGGCTGTGGTGCTCTGGGTAGTGTGCAGGCAGAGTTAATGGCGCGGGCAGGTGTTGGTTTTTTGCGCCTGATTGATCGCGACATTCTTGAGTGGAGCAATCTACAGCGGCAGATGCTGTATGACGAAAAGGACGCTGCTTATGCGCTTCCCAAAGCTACTGCCGCTGCCACTCGCTTGAAGGCCATTAACTCCAGCATTGAAATTGAATCGGCAATTCGAGATCTTACTCCTGAAACAGCCGATGATCTTCTGGCAGATGTGCATCTGATCTTGGATGGTACGGATAATTTCGAAACACGTTATCTGATTAATGATTACGCACTTTGTCACAATATTCCATGGATATATGGCGCGGCAGTGGGCAGTTATGGATTGAAGATGCCCATCCTTCCAGAAAAAACCTGTTGCCTTCGCTGTATGTTGTCCGAGCCTCCGCGAAGCGCGCAGCAGACTTGTGCGACCGAGGGCGTTTTGGGACCGATCACAACCACGATTGCGGCTCTGCAGGTTGCAGATGCTCTTATGATTCTTTCAGGGCACGCCGAGGAGGTTTCCAGAAAACTCACCATCATTGATGTTTGGTCTGGTAATACTCAACAGACGCCGCAGCCTCCAGCGAATCCCGATTGTCCCGCCTGTGGCCGCAGAGAGTTCTCTTATCTAGCCGGAAAACATCGCGTACATATTGCGTTGTGCGGCCGCAATGCTGTCCAGATTTATAGTAAAGATCGCCATTTGGATTTACCTGAACTGGCACAGCGTCTTGCATCGTTGGGAACAGTGCGGGTCAACGAGCTTGCGTTACGCGCACAGATTGACAACTACGAAATCATAGTTTTTTTCGACGGGCGCGCAATTCTGAAAGGCACCACCGATGTTAGCGTCGCACGTGGTTTGTATGCCCGCTACATAGGAAACTAATGAGGTTATGCATGAATAGATCGAGGGTAAGAGGTATCCTATTAGACGCAAGATTCCTCGCGGAAACGATTTATCTAGATGAGGGAATGGTGGTCAATATCCCTGGTTCACAACTTACCCAAGAATTGCCGCAGTGCAAAAGTAGGGTGGAGAAAAGCGATGACTAAGTTGACGCATCTCGACAGTCAAGGACTGCCTCGCATGGTGGATGTCAGTAGCAAGCTGGAAACACTTCGTGAAGCGAAGGCCGAAGCTGTTCTCTGGGTAGGTCATGAAGTAGTGAGCGCCATCCGGGATGGCCACACACCCAAGGGAAATATCTTTGAGACGGCGCGCATCGCCGGAGTCATGGGAGCTAAGCGCACTTCAGAACTGATTCCGCTTTGTCACGCACTGAGCCTCACACACGTCTCGGTGGATATGGAGTTACTCGAAAACCGCATCGTGATTCGCACCTGTGCACGTACACGCGGATTGACCGGAGTCGAAATGGAGGCGCTAACAGCCGCATCAATTGCCGGCTTGACTCTTTACGATATGCTGAAGGCTCTCTCCAAAGAGATGCGCTTGGATGGTGTCAGGCTCGTGGCCAAATCTGGGGGACGCAGTGAGGACTATAGCGCCGAGGCTCCATCGACGGGAATTCTGGCCGCTGTTATCACCGTATCCGATCGCTGCGCAGACGGTTCAATGAAGGACACTGCCGGACCCGCAGTGGTTGCATTGCTGACACAAAAACTAGGCGCGCAGATTGCATCGACTTGTATTGTTCCCGATGAGAAGGAGCGAATAACGGCTGAGCTGACAGACTTGAGCGACCGAAAAATTGATTTGGTAATTACGGTTGGCGGCACGGGGATTTCCCCGCGAGATGTTACACCCGAAGCCACAAGGACAGTGATTGACCGCGAGATGCCGGGATTGGCCGAAGCGATGCGCGCAGCCTCATCTCATGTGACTCCGAATGCGCTTCTCTCCCGCGCCATCGCTGGCGTTCGCGGTAAGACCCTGATTCTGAATTTGCCGGGAAGCCTGAAAGGAGCAACCGAAAATTTCAGCGCAGCTCTTCCCACTCTGCCTCACGCCTTGAGAATCTTGCTAGGCGAAGCTGCACATATAGAGAATGACGAGGAACGTTTTGCTTCTTATGCCTCTGTACAGGGTTTAATAGCTGAGCAGAATTCCGCGGAAAATGAGCAATGATGTAGCGACTGCTACTCGATTTTTGTGATCTCGTCGTCCTTTTCATTAAGCTGATCGCTTTTTTATCCTCCCGTTGGATTATGCCAAGCGCCTGTGACAAAAGTCGCTTCCTGTTAGAATTTCCGAGTGAACTCTCAACGAACCGATCTCGCCGCAGTCCTCGAAAAAGCCGCATTGTTCTCAAATCTTTCTCAACCTGAACTGCAAATGCTTTCCGCCCGATCGGTGCGCAGATTATTCGGCGCAAATGAGTTGCTGTTTTCTGAAGGCGAGCCATGCAATGGACTGCATATTATTGCACGGGGCAAGGTACGCCTCTTCAAGACCTCGGTAAACGGCCGGGAACAGGTGTTATCTGTGAACGTATCCGGCGAGTCTGTCGCCGAGATACCTGTCTTTGATGGCGGTCCTTATCCTGCTTCCGCTGTAGCCATCGAAGAAACGGAGATTGTCTTCATCTCGCGGCGCGACTTCAACGCCTACTGCATTGAGCATCCCGAGGTTCCGTTGAAGGTGCTGAAAGTGGTAGGCGCCAGACTGCGAAACCTCGTGGGTATCATCGAGGAGTTGTCATTCACTACCATTCGACAACGGTTGATTTCGACATTGCTCAAACTAGCTCTAAGCGAAGGCAGGAAGACCGCGAACGGCGTCGAGTTTCAACTGCCGGCGAGCCATCAAGAGCTGGCTAGCCAGCTTGGAACAGTGCGTGAACTGATCTCGCGCAACCTGATGCGGCTGCAGGCGGAAGGGCTGCTGGAAGTGGATGCGCGACAGATTGTTGTGAAGGATCTCGAAGGCCTCAGCGCGCTTTTAGATGCGGCGTCGTAGCCGGTTTAGACCCCGAGTGACATAAGTTATGGTTATTGCTTCTCCGATAGAAATAACTTCTCAAACAGAATCAGAGAGGCTCGCTTCTTTTTCCGGATGCGCCCAGCTATAGGCAGAACCCAGCCATGAGACTCCAGATCGAGCTTCGGGCAGATGTGGAAGCAGTGCCCATAGTCCGATGAGGGCAAGTCCTACAAGATTTGGGAAAAGCAAAGGAGCCATTGGAGGAGCGCCATTCACTAACTTGTCGAAGAGGTCGTGGCCCGACTCAACAAGGTTCGCACGCATATGAAACCAGAATCCCAACACTCCTACAATCGCTTGTGCGCACATTACCAGCAAACAGAGATCGAGAAAACGGCGTGTGACGGTAACAATGATCGGAACAATTAGAAATCCTGTCGCGAATGCCGACGAAATTACGGGAATCCATTCGGTTCGAGCGAAAAATCCGTTCGACGCATGATCCATGAGTGACAAAACAAAGTTCCCGAAAAAGCCGCCGAGTGCAAGCAATGTCACCCAACGCGCCCACTCCACGCTGCGCGCCGCAACCATGCGATTCATAAGCAGCAAAAATCCGAGTCCGGTATAAGCCAACGGCGCTGCAAATGGCGCGGCATACGTGAGGCTCTTCAGAGTTTTGTCGAGGAAGAACCGGCTCTCCAAGTGGTAGAGAACACCCGCCAGTCCTACCAGTACTGCGAGCCAGCCAATCAGATAGCCAACATCCCGCCACGCCGATTGCAACTTCCAAACCCAGCGCAATGCGATCATGTAGCCGAGCACCAGCGGCGCGCCTATCGAGAAATACAGTGGAATATACTCCGCGGCCTTCTGGAAGTGATTGACCGAGTGTGCAATGTAGATATCCGCTGCGAGGATGGCTAAATTCACAGTGACAAACAGCTCCACCCAAAGCTGAGGATCGTGCGCCCACCGCAGACGCGGTCCGGCGACGATTCTCTGAACACGTGTGAGCAGTTTACTTATGCGCATATTCTCTCCGCAGTTCATCGGCGTCACGCTGAAGCTCAACGGTCTTTGCCAGCAGCTCAAAGTTGCCGTGCCACTGAACGAAATCCGCGCCGCCCATGAACGCTCCGTGCTTGCTGGTGCGGCCGTCGTAGTGCCATAAATTGAAATACGTGAAGTCGATGGGATGCGTGAAGGGCGGTCCGCTCAGTGTACCGTCTTTGTGCAGGCCGTCCATGATGTCTTTGGCCGCGAGAACCTTTTCGTTGGTGCTTCCAACTACCTGTTCAGCCTGCGCATAAACGCGGTCAATGGTCGCTTGCGTGTGACACTGCGTGCAGACCTGCTTCATGTTGATCTGGGCCTGGAGATAATTGGGGCGATGCGTGCTGACGGCGTCGGCAAGATACCAACTAAGCCGATCCGATGGATTGTGCGTGACTTTGAGTCCGTTGATGCCGCTCATGTGGCAGGTGGCGCAGGTGGGCACGAACATATCGCGCGTTGTGAGAGTGCGCGGATCGGCATCGAGCTTGAGCAGGTTGCGCTGGGCGGCGAACATGACGCCGTGCTTGGATTCGTTGTATATCTCCATTTGGGAGTGGTCGGGACCCATATGGCACTGGCCGCAAGTGGTGGGCAGGCGCGCGAGGGCGACTGAACTGGTGTGGCGCGAGTGGCATTCAGTGCAACTGCCGATGGTGCCGTCGTCGTTTGGTTTGCCGATGGCGTGGCACTGCTCACAGCCAGAGGTGATGGCAGGATGACCTTCAGGCAATGTGAGCGGATTGGGCGGACGCCTGGTGCCGCCCGGTTGAAACTGCTCGCTAAAAGAAACCTGCTCGGCGCTCAGGCCCTGCTCTCCATGCACGGCGGCCCAACTCGGAGCGGCGTGGCGGCTGCGCATGAACTCCCGATAAACGCCTTCGTGGCAAGAGCGGCAATTACCGGCTGTGAGGTGAGCGCTGATCACGAAGCCGTGATGATCGACCTTCTGCTGATTCGGAGCCGGCTGATGGCAGTCCAGGCAATTCACGCCTTTTTTCGCGTGAGCAGACATCTCGTATTCGTGCACCACGGAGTACTGAAGGCGCGCATGGCACTCCGCGCACTTTCCCGATGCCCGGACAAAATCTGCAGTAGGCTGCTCGGTTTCGGCCTTGGGCCGGGCGCGATTGACAAGAAACGCCGACAAGATGAGCGCGAACGCAATTACAACCGCAATAAATACAGAACGGAAAGACATGGACACAAATCCCCCGGGATCATCGGTCTGGTGTATTTGGCACGCTGATTTTCAAGCGCACAAAGCCAGCGATCCAACTTTAGCATACTGATCCAGACTATCAATACCCCAAGGTTCGAGCGGGTAGAAACGCAATTTCAATCAAAAATGAGTGCCCGGAAACAGGATAACTCTCCAGGCACTCATTGATTATGCGAGCATTGCTGCCAAGTCTTCCTCTGCGGTCTTGATTGCCATGAGGTTGAATTTGTCGTGAAGCAGGTCAAGTACAGCGGGCGAAAGGAAGGCAGGTAGTGTTGGGCCGATGCGAATATTACGTACTCCTAAGTGGAGCAGCGTAAGCAGCACGGCGACAGCCTTCTGTTCATACCAGGACAAGACCAGCGAAAGCGGCAGATCGTTGACGCCGCACTCGAAGGCTTTCGCCAGAGCAAGTGCAATCTGCAAGGCAGAGTATGTATCGTTGCATTGGCCAACGTCGAGAAGGCGAGGCAAGCCGCCAACCTCACCAAACTCCAGTTTGTTGAAGCGAAATTTGCCGCAGGCTAAAGTAAGAATCATACAGTCATTTGGAATCGACTCAGCCAATTCCGTATAGTAGCTCCGGCCGGAACGCGCCCCATCGCAGCCACCAATCAAAAAGAATCGGCGAATACTGCCCGCTTTGACCGCTGCGATTACTCGATCTGCGACACTGAGGACCGCATTGTGGCCGAATCCAACTGTAATCTCTTCATCGGAACCATCTTGGTCGTAACCCTCGGTTGCCAAAGCTGCCGCAATCACAGGGGAGTAGTTCTGATCGGCAATGTGAACTACACCGGGCCAAGCAACAGCGCCAGAGGTGAAGATGCGGTGCTTGTATATCGCCGCGGGCTGCTGAATGCAATTCGAAGTCATCAGAATCGCGCCGGGAAACGCGGCAAACTCATCGGCTTGATCGGTCCATGCGCCTCCATAATTGCCGGCAAGGTGCGCGTATGCCTTCAGCTTGGGATAACCATGTGCCGGCAGCATCTCGCCATGCGTATAGACTTGGATACCAAGACCCTTCGTTTGTTCAAGCAAGGCATACAGATCGTGAAGATCATGGCCGGAGACAAGAATGGCTTTGCCCTTGCGAGCGCCGAGCCTGACTTTGGCAGGCTGCGGATGGCCAAAGGTTTCCGTATGCGCATGATCCAGAATTTCCATGACACGATAGTTGAGTTCACCGACTGCCAGTGCCTGACCAAGCAATTCCTCCGCTGTGGGAGAAGGATGAGTCTGAAAGTCCAGAATCTCGTGAATCTTCGCGTAGGAGAGCGGATCGCCTGCGCTCAGAGCAAGCGCGTGAGCTGCGTAAGCTGCCACTCCTTTTATGCCGTAAAGCACAAGCTCTTGCAGATTTGCAATCTCTTTCCCATCTGTCAGAAAGCGCGTAGGCAGAAGAGTTTTCTGGCCCTGGTCCAGAAGGCCTTCGAGAGTTGAGGCTGGAGTCCATACGGCTGGACCGTCAAGCGCAGGCGGAACAACTCCTGCTATTACACTGGTTTTCTCGTAAAGGGTGCGAGCTTCATCTCGAATCTCTACGGCTTTATGAATCAGCTCTACAAGGCTAATGGGATCGAAGTTTACATTCGTCAATGTGGCAAAGATCGCTTGGATGGTGAAGGCATCGATCTCAGGATCGGATGCGCCCTGTTGCCGCGCCCGATGTGCATACATCGATATGCCCTTGATTGCGTGGATCAGAAGATCCTGAAGAGTTGCAGTGGTCTCATCTTTTCCGCAGACTCCGAGAGTTTGGCATCCTTCTCCCTTTGAAGTCTGTTCGCATTGATAACAAAACATCGTTCGCACCTTCCGTAAATGAATTGGGTAGCAGGATCAGAATAGGTGCAGGTGCGAAGCAGCACAGCGACTAAAGTCACAGGGGCATCCATGCTCGGCAGATTGTGTCGATTTCTGCTTTGTGTGACCAAAGTCGCTGCGTTCGATATTGTCGCTCCGTTAGTGTGCAATTCAAGGAGATCAACATGACAACTACCGCGCAGACTGTTCGAGAAATTGCATTGAAAGATTCATCCTCGATTCGCGTCTTTGAGGCGTTTGGAATCGACTACTGTTGCGGTGGGAGAAAACCCCTCGCTGAGGCGTGCATAGCCGGGAAACTTGAAATAGACGCTGTGATTGCCGCACTGGAATCGGCGGCTAAGATCCCCGATATTGAAAACGATGATTGGACCAGCAAATCGCTGAAGAGCTTGAGTGAGCATATTGTGAATAAGCATCACGCCTATGTAAAACGGGAACTGCCAAGACTCGCCGTGCTTGCTGCGAAAGTTGTGAATCGTCATGGCGCAACCAAGGCGGAATTACCGGTCATCGCAGGAACATTAGCACAACTCGATATGGAACTCACGCAACATCTGGAGAAGGAAGAAGCCGTTCTGTTCCCTTACATAGTCGATCTCGAGAGAGCCATTTCTGATAATGTTGCAAAGCCACGAAGTTGCTTCGGCACAGTTGCCAATCCAATCGCGATGATGACGCAGGAACACGACGCAGCCGGAATGCTCCTCGCTGAAATTCGCCGACTCAGCCGCAACTTCACCACGCCTGATGATGCCTGCCCTACATTCCATGCCTTCTACGATGGCTTGAAGGAATTCGAGCAGGATTTGCATCAGCACATTCATCTGGAGA
Organism: uncultured Occallatibacter sp.; assembly: GCA_964408275.1. Lineage (GTDB taxonomy): Bacteria > Acidobacteriota > Terriglobia > Terriglobales > Acidobacteriaceae > Telmatobacter. Next base: position 7,220 of record CAYOYX010000003.1, on the reverse strand, counting down.
ATAATATCCTGTTTCCGCGGGCAATTGAGCTGGAGCATTCCGCATCCTGAGAGCTTATCGAAGCTACTTTGATAGTGCGGATTCGCTCGAATCGATGTTGGAAAAGATCACTCTTCAACCGGGGCCTTCTTCCTGGCCCCGCGAAATGGCATACGAATGCGCAGGACGCGCTCGCGGCTGCGCTCCTCGTCGAGGTTGCGGGCGCGGGCTTGCAGCAGGTCTTCGAGCGAAATCATTCCTACGACTCTTCGCTCCTCACCGCTGTTCACCACCGGCATCCGCGTGAAGCCCGTTTCCGCCATGCGATATACGGCACTTCGCAGCGGCTCGTCCGCAATTGCCACAGCCGGATCATGGCGCGCAATGCCGGAGATCAAGGCGTCGCCGTCGCCAGACTCAGCCAAATCCTTGCGCGTGATTACACCGCTGAGGCGACGATCCGCATCAATGACCGGATATAAATGCTGCCCGCGAGAGGGATGGCCGTTCTTCAGCATCTTCCGTGCATCGCTGAGCGTGCCGCTCCCCTCGAAGGCAATCACGCGCGTGCGCATCACCTCGCGAACAAATTGCACCTCCAGCGGATCGACGCTGTACTCGCGGCTGAGATGAAAGCCGCGGCGAGCCACCTTCTCGGTCAGTATCGAGCGCTTCAACACCAACACTGTGAAGGTGTGAGCAATGGTAGCAGCAACAAGCAAAGGCAAGATCATATTGACGTCATGTGTCAGCTCCACAGCGAATACAATTCCGGTGAATGGCGAACGCATCGTGCCGCCGAGAATTGCTCCCATGCTGACCAATGGCCAGAAGCCGGCTCCAGCAGCGGGGAGAAACAATGCTTCTAGACCGCCCAGCGCGCCGCCCATCATCAGCAGCGGTGCCAGGACTCCGCCCGATGTGCCAGACCCCAGCGATACCGCCCAGATGGTGGACTTGACCAGCAAAACGCCCAGCAAAATACCGATAGCGCCGCTGCCCTGGAGGAGCGAGCCGATGGTGTCATAACCGACGCCGAGGGCTTGCGGGAAGATCATGCCTCCCAGTCCGATCACCAAACCTCCGATTGCCGGCCGCCACATCCAGTGAATCGGCAGCTTTGCGAAGGCATCCTCAGCCGCGTATACAGCGCCGGTAAGCAATGCGGATGATGCGCCCGCAAGCAGTCCGCAGATGATGCAGCCGATGAGGCCGCCCGGACCGATGAATACAGAATGCGCGGGCGTGGGAAAGAGCGGGCCGAGGCCGATCAGGTAGCGCCGCGCGGCGCCCGCGGTTGCGCTGGCCAATGCCACAGGAATCAGACTGCGCGGCTTCCATTCAAAGAGCAGCAGTTCGACTGCAAGCAGAATCGCCGCGAGCGGCGCTGCGAATGTGGCGGACATACCCGCAGCCGCTCCGGCCACAAGCAGCGTCTTTCGTTCGGGGCTGGTGAGATGAAAGAATTGCGCAATCATCGAGCCGAACGCGCCGCCGGTCATGATGATGGGACCTTCCGCGCCGAATGGTCCTCCTGTTCCGATCGACAGCGCCGCCGAAAGCGGCTTGAGTATTGCCAGTTTCGGATCTACTTTGCTGCCGCTGATCAGAATCGATTCGATAGCCTCCGGTATGCCATGTCCGCGAATCCGTTCCGATCCGTATCGCGCCATCAGGCCGATGATCACCCCGCCGGCAACGGGAACCAGTATGGCCCACCAGCCGAGGTGATTTCCCGCGGGTGAAACCAGATTGCTTCCGAGTCGCTGGTAATAGAAGAGGTTAGTGAAGAAGCCGATTAGCCGCAGCAGAGCAAGCGCGACGAACGCGCCAATAAGACCGATGACCATGGCCAGACCGGAAATCGGCACAACACGAATGGTAGTTGTGAAATCGCCTAGTTTCTTTAGTTCGGCAGAAAGTTTCATTGACCCTCATCACCCCGGGTAGGATTCTCAACTTTGCCGTTCCGGCCAAATGCCGCAGAACGATATGCATCGTGAGATCCATTGATAGGCAAAACCTACGATCGCGATTTCATTTGGCCCCCGAGCCGGCACAATTCCGTAAATGCGTTTTGATATGTTCCAATGCGCCTACCAGATGTGGCGCCAGCTCATTCAGCTCGCGCGCATGGTCGCCAGCAAGCCTTCCAAGAAGCAGTTTCCCTTTGCGCGTAAGCCGCAAGATCGCCCGACGTTTGTCGGATATGTCCTTGGATCGCGCAAGCATACCTTCGCGCTCCGACCGGTTCACAAGTTCTACTGCGCTGTTATGCTTCAATCCAAGCCGCTTGGCAGCATAGGCAACCGTCACCACTGCTCCCTCCGGAGCCCCGGCTACTTGCAAGAGAAGCTGGTGCTGTTTCGGTTGTAGCCCTGTGTCAAACGCCGCGTCTTCGCTGAATTGCAGGAAGCGGCGCAGTTCAAAACGAAACTCAGCCAAAGCGCGGAGCAACGGATCAGCCCCGCATATAGCAGTCTGAACTCTCGCGTATATATCGTATCACGATATATATGTAATACGCCAAGGCATTTACGCCGCTTTACATTTATCCTCGTAATTGGCAAGCTCATGAGGGGCGAGTATTTCCACAGTGCCGCCGCGCGCGTCTAATCGATGGAGTTTTCAATGACCGCTGAATTGATTCACCGACTTCACTTTGCCTTTACCATCACCTTCCACTATCTGTTTCCTCAACTCACGATGGGTCTCGGGCTTCTCATCGTTGTGCTCAAGTCAGTGGCTCTCAAAACTGGCAGCGAGCAATGGGATCGAGCAGCGCGCTTCTGGGGCCGCGTCTTCGCCATCAACTTCGTCTTTGGCGTGGTCACCGGTATTCCCATGGAGTTCGAGTTCGGCACCAACTGGGCGCGCTTCTCGCGCCTCTCCGGCGGTGTGATCGGCCAGCCGCTGGCTATGGAAGGCGTCTTCAGCTTCTTTTTGGAATCGGCCTTTCTCGGTCTGTTTCTCTACGGTGAAAAACGCATCTCCAAACTCATGCACTGGTTCTCCGCTGTAATGGTCTTCGTGGGATCGTGGATCTCCGGCTTCTTCATCATCGTCACCGACGCCTGGATGCAGCACCCGGTATCTTATGAGCGCATGCCCGACGGGCATTTTGAGGTTCTCAGCTTCTGGCAACTGCTGTTGAATCCCTGGGGTCTGCTTCAGTATGCGCACAACATGACCGGCGCAGTGATTACAGGATCGTTCGTGATGGCAGCGGTTGGCGCATTTTATCTTCTGGACGGGCGGCTGGAAGCGTATGGCCGCATCTTTCTTAAAGTTGGCGTAATCGCAGGTTGTGTTTCATCGATACTCATCATCTTCCCAACCGGAGACCTGCACGGCAAATATGTTGCGCGTAATCAGCCAGCTGCCATCGCCGCAATGGAAGGCCTCTTCCACAGTGAGGCTGGCGCGGGACTCGTGCTCATGGGTCAGCCCAACGAAGAGACCGGCCAGATCGACAATCCCATCGTCGTCAACGATCTGTTGAGCTTCCTCATCTATGGAACGACCAAATCCGAAGTCAAAGGACTCGATCAGATTCCGCACGACCAGTGGCCGACAGCTTTGCCGTTGCTCTACTACGCTTACCACATCATGGCCGGACTGGGAACCTGGTTTGTGCTGCTGATGACCGTCTCTGCGTTTCTACTTTGGCGCAAGAGGCTCTATATGGCGCGCTGGGCGCTGTGGGCGCTGCTGTTGAGTTTCCCGCTTCCGTACATCGCCAACACCGCCGGTTGGATGACCGCCGAACTCGGTCGCCAACCCTGGCTCATCTACGGCCTGATGCGCACCAGCGAAGGCTACTCGAATACTGTCTCCGCCAGCAATGGCCTCTTTACGCTGCTGGGTTTCATGGGGCTCTATGCATTGCTCGGTCTGCTGTTCACTGTGCTGATTTATCGCGAAATCAACAGCGGACCGGAGCCTTTCAAAGCAGCACAAGTCGATTGATGTTTTTCACGCCGCGCGGAAAAGTTGAGAGCAAAGGAGTTTCTTCATGATGGGATTTATCTGGTTCTGGCTGGTTGCCGTGATGATTGTTGGCTACGTGGTGCTTGACGGCTTCGATCTCGGCGTAGGCGTACTCCATCTCTTTCTGGTTCGCAACGAAGCCGAGCGCCGCGCCACTCTTGGCAGCATTGGTCCGGTTTGGGACGGCAACGAAGTCTGGCTGCTGGCCGGCGGCGGCACACTTTACTTTGCCTTTCCGCTTCTCTACGCTTCGGCCTTCAGCGGATTCTATCTGCCGTTGATGATTGTTCTCTGGCTGCTGATTCTGCGCGGCGTGAGCCTTGAACTGCGTAATCACATCGATGTCGGCGTATGGCGGGCGTTACTGGATGGACTCTTTGGACTATCAAGCGCTCTGCTCACTATTTTTTTCGGCGCCGCTTTGGCCAACGTCCTGCGCGGTGTCCCTTTGCAGGCGGACGGCTACTTCTTTTTGCCGCTTTGGACGAACTGGCAGCCCGGCCCGCATCCCGGCATCCTCGACTGGTACACGGTCATCGGCGGATTAGTCGCGCTCGTTGCACTTACACTGCACGGAGCGCTCTGGATCACAATTAAAACCTCTAGCGAGCTCGAGCAGCGCGCGCGCCGCATTGTGACTCCGCTCTGGTTTATGCTGGTAGCGCTTACTCTGATCAGTCTTGCCGCCACCATCGCCGTGCGCCCAGCCAGCCTGAACAATTACTTCAATTACCCAGCTACCTTCATCGTTCCCGCCGGAGTTATCGCGTCATTGGCAGGTATCTGGTTCCTGAATCGCAAGGCCCAGCCGGTTAAAGCATTTTTCTCTTCCTGCTTCTATCTGTTCTTCATGCTTGCCGGAGCGTGCTGGGGGCTTTATCCGACTCTGCTTCCCGCTACGACCGGCGCTACAAACGATATCACCCTCAGCCGTTCCATCTCCGACCCGCACACGCTCGCTGTGGGTCTGACTTGGTGGAGCTTCGGAATGGCGCTGGCAATTGGCTACGTTGTCTTTGTGTACGCCAAGTTCCGCGGTAAGGTGGATTTGCATCCAGACGGCCACTGAACATCTGGCACGCGTTGGTTTATCAAAGCCGTTTTCCTGGGAGGCTTTTATTCGTTATTTGTTTGCGCCCCCGCTGCTGGTAAGCAACTCGTCGGTGCTTGCTTGATAATTTGAATTTTGCTGCTTTTCATGCGTGTCGTAAGGTTTTGGGATAATTGGCTCGCAAGGACTTGGTCGAGTCATGTGACGACCTGTCTTTAATGTTTGAAGTAGCGAGCCTCAACACGAACATTTCTACACCCGCGCACGGCATTGCATAAGTAAACCGCATCTGCAGATGCAAGGTTTTCCAGCCGCAAGACTCTTTCAGAAGCCTCAGGCTTGGTTTCGAGTAGATGTCTTCGATATGTTCCTGCCAGCAATCCACAAGCGACCGGTGGCGTGAACCATCGACCATCCTTCTCGATGAAAATGTTGCTGATGGCCGTTTCAGTCACTTCTCCGCGCTCATTTAGAAATAGCGCATCCTCAAACCCTTGCCGGCGAGCCTGTTCGTATTTCCGATCGTATAGTTGGCGGAAGGTCGTCTTATGTCGCAGAAATCTGTCTTCAGAGGAAACGCGAATATCGGAAACCATAATCTTACCGATCCCCGTTTGCAGTTCCACCGGGGTGTGTGTAATTTTCACCGCGCCAGATCGCTCCAGCAGAACTCGAACCTTGGTCCGCATCCCGGGTGGAAGTTTCGTTTCGATATCTTTCAGTGCGCCAATTATTGCCTCGGAATTGAAATTGAATCCGAAGTATACTGCCGATGATCCCATCCGCTGTAAATGGAAGGGCAGCAGAGTGTAACCGTCGATCCAAAGAATGCTTTCCAGCAATTGGAATTCTTTTGCGTCGCGGGTCAGGAATTCGTATTTCAGAGAGCACTCCCTAAACTCGTCGTCTGCCTGCGAATCGATTACGATGCCACTGCCCACTCCCATCACGCCTTTGCCTTTCTCCAGGACTAGGGTTCGAATGGGTACGCTGAAGATCGCCTCGCGCGACGGAGAAAGAAAACCGATTGCGCCGGTATAGACGCCGCGTGGTCCGCGCTCCAGCTCTTGAATAATCTCAATCGTGCGATGTTTTGGCGCTCCTGTTACTGAACCACAGGGAAAGAGGCTGCCGAAGATATCAGAATATTTCACCTCAGGTCGGAGCAAGCCGGAAACTTCCGATGTCATCTGATAAAGCGTCTCGTATCTATCGACCGCGAAGAGTCGATCTACCTTTATGCTTCCGTACTCGCAGATTCGTCCCAAATCATTGCGCAACAAGTCCACGATCATGATGTTCTCGCTTCGATTCTTCACATCGTTATGGAGCCAATGGGCGATGGCTTCATCTTCGGCGGTGTCAGTGCCTCGCCGAGCCGTCCCTTTCATCGGGCGAGTTATGATTCTACGGTCGTTTACGCGATAGAAGAGTTCCGGAGAAAAGGACAAAATATGCCTTCCTTCCGCATGAATAAAGGCGGCATACTGAACCGGTTGGCTGATAAGCATCGCCTCAAACATGGCCACCGGAGAACCTGAGAAGTCGAAGCTCGCCTTCGTTGCGAAATTTACCTGATAGGTATCGCCTGCGCGGATGTACTCATGAATCGCAGCAATCTTTTGAGCATATTCTTTCTTGCCGATGTCCAAACAGAGATTGCGGATTGCAAAATATGCGTCAGGCTGAGCATTGTCCGAAGTTAATGCGTCCGGCGGTTCACCCTCAAACTCCCCGGTGCGATGGTCGAAAATGAAGGCTTTGGAATATACTCCAAACCAGGCGAGAGGCATCGTCGCCGTCTTGCGGTCGCAGTGAGCCATTCCCATTAGACCCTCTCCACACTCGTACGCAAGGAAGCCCGCGACATATAAGCCGTCCGCCAGAGCCTGCTCAATATCATTCATCAATGCGGGATGGGCTGAGAGCGTCCGTATGGGGCGCGTAAACAGGTAACTGCGATAATTCTCATCGTCACATCGCGCAGTTTCCAGCAGCACGCCGCCGGCATTCAATGCAGCCAGCGATCGGTATTGAGATGGAAACTGAGCGTAAGTCTTCAATAGTTTTCTCAGTCGCGGAACAAAAGCTTATGGAAGTATACCGGTCATTACTAAGCCTCCTCGCAACGTTGCACCTACAGCTATAAGTTGTTGATTTTATGGAGCGGGAGACCGGGATCGAACCGGCGACATTCAGC
>CAYOYX010000002.1:0-82854 GCA_964408275.1 uncultured Occallatibacter sp. | reverse complement strand
GATGACCCGTTATTTTATGACCATTCCAGAGGCTGCCCAACTGGTTTTGCAGGCCTTCTCGATCGGCAAGGGCGGAGAGGTGTTTGTCCTCGACATGGGCCAGCCCGTCAAGATCGCCGATCTTGCCAAGAATCTGATTCTGCTCTCTGGGCTACAGCCTGAGCGAGACATCGAGATTCAATATACCGGCCTTCGCCCAGGCGAGAAGATGTATGAAGAATTGAACCTACAGGATGAGCATCTGATTCAGACTTCACACGCAAAGATTCGCAGCTATGTTTGCCATCAGAATCTCGATGCGATGCAAATCAAAGCGTCAATGCATCAATTGCAGGCAATCATTGAAGCGCAAGATGTCGCCAGTCTCGTGTTGTTGCTCAAGGAATTGGTTCCTGACTATAACCCGGGCACAGGGCTGTTAAGATCGGCTTTGTCAATCAAGCCATACAATGCCGGCCTGGATAAGATGCCGGTTTCTCGCGAGCAAGCCGAGAGTCCAGCGGGCGTCAAACGGCCTCCGGCAATTCTATTAAATTAGATTGCGCAAAATAACGGCCGCAATTTGATGCTGGACGACTAATCTATCTCAACCGGGTAGGAATCTCGCAGTGTAGATTATCTGCCCGCTTGTTAAATTCCCGATTGAATCAGGCGAGTTCTTTCTTATGAAATCACAAGCATTCTCGATCTTTCTGCTGACCTGCACTCTTTGTGCTGGCCAATCCATGCCCACCACTTCGGCTGATTCGACTCGGTCCAGGACTAATTCAATCCAGTCCACTTCAGACTTAGATTCAGATTTCTTGGACGAGCAAGAAATCCAAGCTGGCACCCAACAGAATTCAGACCAAGTCCCCGATCTGGTTCGCAAGAGGACAGACCTCAATCCCACTACCCGTGGATTAGGTACGTTAGAAGAGCCCCAGCAGAGGATGTTTGCTCCATTGAGGATTGTTGGTCCGCTCAAGCAGAAATCGGAATTTGAGCAGTTTGCCGAGGATGCAACGGGGCGTCGGCTTACTGTCTACGGACGTAAATTATTCGACGAAATTCCGACGACCTTCTCGCCGTTGGAACATATTCCTGTGCCAGCCGATTATGTGCTAGGGCCGGACGATGAACTGCTCATAAGAGTTTGGGGAAAGATAGACCTGGATTATCGCGTGAAGGTGGACAGAAATGGGCAGATATATCTGCCGAAAGTTGGAACCTTGACCGTAGCTGGATTGCGCTATGAACAAGTCGAGGGATATCTGCATTCGGCCATTGGCGCTCTTTTCAAGGACTTTCAACTGAATGTTGTTCTGGGAAGGCTTCGCACGATCCAGATATTTGTGTTGGGCAACGCGCGGCAACCCGGTGGGTATACGGTCAGTTCCTTGAGCACGCTGATTGATGCTCTATTTACCTCTGGAGGCCCATCGGCAACTGGGAGTATGCGGCACATCCAGTTGCGGCGTGGAAACCAGACAGTGTCCGAATTTGATCTCTACGATCTATCACAAAAGGGCGACAAATCTCACGATGTCCGCTTGCTCCCCGGCGATGTAATTTATATTCCTCCAATAGGAGCGCAGGTTGCTATCAGTGGCGATGTCAATGACCCGGGCATCTACGAACTGAAAGGCGAGACAACAGTGGAAGAAGCCCTCCGTGGCGCAGGCGGAATGACCAGTCTTGCGGGTACTGAGCGTGTTTTGCTGGAACGGATTGAGAGTCATAGCAGCCGCGAGGTTGTAGAATTCACGCTGGACGCATCAGGCCAAGGTAGGCTGCTTAAGGACGGCGACTTGCTGCGGATTTTCCCGCTCTCGCCGAAATTCAAGAATGCAGTAACACTTCGAGGGAATGTCGCTCAGCCAGGCCTATATCCCTGGAAGGAAGGGATGCGGATTTCTGACCTGATTCCTTCGCGTGACGTTCTAATTACTCGCGATTATTGGAATCGTGAGAATCACATTGTCCCGCGCATTTCCTCTCACCCCTTCGGAGACCCGAGCACGGACCAATATCGCGACCTGCAAGACCAACCAGGAGACCAATCAACCGATAAACAGGAAGATCAATCTGCCAATAAACCGGGAGATCAATCTAACGATAAACAAACAGAAACATCTGGCCAAAATGGCAATTCGCAGTCTGATCAGTCCAGAACCCTGCACACCAATCAACGAGACAACGAGAAAAAAGACCAGAACAGGAATGAACATACTCCAATCATCCTCTCCATCGGTCGTAATGGTGCGGAGATCAACTGGGAGTATGCGCTGATTGAACGTCTTGACGAGCAAGATCTGAGCACCCGCCTGATCCCATTTCGCCTCGCCAGCGTAATCGACAACCCCTCATCTCCGGACAACCAGTTCTTGAAAGCTGGAGACGTCGTCACAATTTTTTCCCGGGCAGACCTTGCTTTGCCTATAGAAAAGCACGCTTCTTTTGTGGCTGTTGGCGGAGAGGTGAACGCACCGGGTGTATATCGCGTCAATCCTGGTGAGACTTTAAGAGATGTCGTGAAACAGGCTGGAGGTCTTACCTCTCATTCCTATCTGTTTGCTTCCATATTTACTCGCGTATCGGCCCGACAAGCACAGGAGCAGCAACTCCAGCAATCTACCGAGCAAATGCAAAGGGAACTCACCGCCAAGTTTGCGAATTCTGCGCCGCAACCTGGGGTGGACACACGAGCTCAGTTTGCCATGCAGCAAGATGCATTAAACAAGCTTGCTTCGATCAAACCGACAGGCCGAGTCGTTCTAGACATGAAGCCTAGATCTGAAACTCTTGCGGATATTCCCGATCTTCCTCTAGAAGACGGAGACACCTTCTACGTCTCACCGCGGCTTAGCACGGTCCAGGTGGCCGGCTCAGTTTACAACTCCAATGCCTTTCGCTATGCAGAGGGAAAACAGCTCATAGCATATTTGAACGATGCTGGGGGCGCTACCAGGGAGGCGGACCAAAAGCGTATCTTTGTTATCCGAGCTGATGGTATAGTCGTCAGCCGCCGTTCCAGAAATAATCACTTCAGTAGCAATTTCGAAAGATTAAGATTGCTGCCGGGAGACGCCATTATTGTTCCAGGGAAGCTCAAGACTTCATCTGCGATGGTTGATTTCCTGAATTACTCTCAGTTTGCTTCGCAAATAGCCCTGACTGCCGCCGCGCTCGCCGTAGTCCACTAAAGGTTGTCACCGATGATCGGAGAGGACTTTCCCATCGTAGTAACGGAATCTACAATCAGCGGCACCTCCGCGCTCGATACGCCAGACCATGACCAAGAAGTCAGCCTGATCGATGTACTCACACAGCTTGCCTATCGTAAGCTGTTGATCGCAAAGGTAACGGGCCTTGCACTGTCTGTCGGTGTGGCTGTCTGTCTTGTATTGCCGGTGCAATATACGGCAACTACCAAAATCATGCCGCCACAGCAGACTCAGTCGACGGCTTCCATGTTGATGATGAATCAATTGTCAAGCACTAGTGGAAGCTCCCTTGCCGCGCTTGCTAGCGGGGGACTGGGTCTGAAGAGTCCCAACGACATTTACATTGGCCTGCTGACATCGCGGCCGATAGCCGATGCAATCATCCAGAAGTTCAGCCTGACAATGGAGTATCACGCCAAAGACATGACAGCTGCCCGCAAAGAACTGGCGGGCAACACCGTGGTTGCGTCTGAAAAACACGGATTTATTTCCGTGTCAGTCACGGATAAGGACAAGAAGCGTGTAGCCGAGATGGCCAACGCTTATACTAGTGAACTCCGCACTCTTACCAAGTCCCTTGCTGTAACGGAAGCCTCTCAGCGGCGTCTCTTCTATGAAGAGCAATTGAAGCAGGCCAAGGAGGCACTGGTCGCAGCCGAACTCGTCTTTCAACAGGTTCAGCAGCAGAAGGGGTTGATTCAGTTGGACGCGCAGGCCAAGGCAATGATCGCAGGCATTGCCGCCATTCGCGCGCAGATTGCAGCCAAACAAGTAGAGGTTCTATCGCTACGCTCCTTTTCGACAGAGCAAAATCCCGATGTGCAATTGGCTGAAAGGGAGCTGACTTCCCTGCAGGCAGAAGAAGCACGCATGGAGCAGAGCAATCACGTACCTGGTTTTGCCGGTCTAGGGCTTGGGAATGTTCCTGCAGCAGGGCTGGAGTATCTTCGCTCCGCACACGAGTTGCAATATCAACAGGCCCTGTACGATATGTTAATGAAGCAGTACGATGCAGCCAAACTGGATGAATCCAAGGACGCGGCGATTATCCAGGTGGTTGAACCTGCGATAGAGCCGGACCACAAGTCACCGCAGAACCGTCTTTTGATCCTACTCATTACTTCTTTTTTAGGTTTTATTACAGGCTGTTTTCTGGCCTTGGTGATTTGGGCGAAAGAGCGAGCGCAAGCTGATCCGCAGCTCTCCTTGAAACTTGAGAACCTGAAACTTGCCTTTGCGCTACGGGAGTCTACAAAACCAATCAGCAGCGATCTTTCTCGTGAATGACGGAACGGCCCGGATGAGTGAGACGTTTCGTTTGATTGAAACGACTAAGACGCATGGAGAGAACAGAGGCACATAAGCTTCCGCGGATTGTGTTGAATGAGCGTCGTCGTTGCGCCGTGAAATCGCGCTGACTCGCGCGGCCATAGGCACCCTGTGCAGCAGCTAGAAACAGTTCGGCAGGGTAGAAAGCTACTTCGGCCAAGAAGACGTCGCCTATGCGGCATAGATTCCACTCTTCAGGGCCGAATCAATAACTGATAGGGGATATTGTGCCACGAACTCATAAGAGAATTCTTGTAACAGGAGCAGATGGCTTCATTGGATCCCACCTTATTGAAGCTTTGGTTCGGAGTGGGTACAGTGTTCGCCCATTTGTACTCTACAATTCTTTCAACTCGTGGGGATGGCTTGATCGGTCTCCGAAGGAAATACGTGAGAGCTTAGATGTTTTTGCTGGAGACATTCGCGACCCGCACGGAGTTCGCGAATCCATGAAGGGTTGCGATTTCGTAATACACCTTGCCGCACTTATCGCGATTCCTTATTCATATCATTCGCCGGACACGTATGTGGACACGAATGTTAAGGGTACGTTGAATGTCGTTCAAGCAGCACGCGAACTTGGAATCCAAAGGATTTTACATACTTCTACGAGTGAGGTGTATGGGACGGCACGCACGGTGCCAATCTCCGAAGAACATCCGTTGACTCCACAATCACCTTATTCTGCAACGAAAATCGCTGCAGATCAGATTGCGCTGTCGTTTTGGCATGCATTCTCAACTCCGGTTGTTGTTGTTCGTCCCTTCAATACGTACGGTCCGCGCCAGTCGGCGCGTGCGGTGATTCCGACAATTATTACGCAGATAGCCAGCGGTCGGCGCACCATTCATCTTGGTTCGCGGCGGCCTACTCGTGATTTCTCCTATGTACAAGACACTGTAAGCGGTTTCATCGCAGCTCTGGAAGCTGATCAAGGTCTTGGCGAAGTTGTGAATTTAGGCAGTGGCTTCGAGATTTCCATCGGTGACGCTCTCTCGCTCATAGCTACCTTGATGCAGGTTGAGGTTCAGGTAGAGGAGGATTCGGATCGCCTGCGACCGGAGGGAAGTGAAGTATACCGCCTGCTCTCAGATAACAGTAAAGCGAAGCGCTTATTCAAATGGGAACCGCAATATGCTCACTTGGAAGGCTTTCGACGTGGTTTATCTGAAACAATTCGGTGGTTTACAGAGCTGGAGAATTTGAATGGATATAAGCCAGACAAATACGCTATCTAAGGTTTCGTTCTCAATTGAACAGACCGTGGCAGCAATAAGTGGGGTCTTGGAACAATTGGATGTGCCGCGCACACTGCATCAGCCTCTTTTTCGCGGGAACGAATGGAAATATCTGAAAGACTGTCTAGATACTGGGTGGGTATCCTCGGTCGGCTCCTACGTGGACCGCATCGAGCAGATGCTCGCTGAATATACAGGCGCGAAGCGAGTCGTAGCTGTGGTTAACGGTACGGCCGCGCTTTTTATCGCAATGAAACTTGCCGGCGTCGAACCGGGTGACGAAGTTCTGATTCCCGCCTTGACGTTTGTAGCGACCGCGAATGCAGTTGCGTACTGTGGAGCGATACCGCATCTGACTGACAGCGAATTTGAAACGCTGGGCATGGATCCGGCAAAACTGGAAGCTTACCTCGCAGACATCGCGCAGAATGACGGCGAGACAACGCGTAACCGCTTTACCGGGGCCAGAATCAAGGCCGTGATTCCGATGCACACGTTTGGCCACCCGGTTGACCTTGATCCACTGGTTGAGCTTTGCAAACGTTGGAATCTGGAGTTGATTGAAGATGCTGCTGAATCCCTCGGGTCGTTCTACAAGCGGCGCCATACGGGAACCTTTGGACGCATTGGCATTCTCAGTTTTAACGGGAACAAAGTCGTTACGACCGGCGGCGGCGGCGCACTGCTTTTCAACAACGAGGCGGAGGCCAACTTCGCCAAGCACTTGACCACCACTGCCCGCCGGCCGCACAAATGGGAATACTTTCACGATATGCTTGGGTACAACTTCCGGATGCCAAACCTGAATGCGGCTCTTGGGTGCGCGCAACTTGAGAACCTCCCTGACTTTTTAGAAAGCAAGCGGATATTGACAATGCAATACATCGAAGCACTCAGGAATGTTCCCGGCTTAAAGATCGTCAAAGAGCCGTCGTTCGCTCACTCAAATTATTGGTTGAACGCTCTTGTGCTGGACGAAGACGTTTCATCTTTGCGGGACGCTATTCTAGAGGCAACGAATGGAAGCGGAATCATGACGCGCCCAGTCTGGACTCTGATGCATCATCTTCCCATGTATAAGAACTGCCCGAGAATGGATCTTTCCGTCGCCGAAAGCTTAGAAAAACGAATCGTGAACATACCGAGCAGTGCTGTCCTGAATTTTTAACATAACATTCCATCAGACAATCCTGTGAATTCGATCGAAGACAATGCAAAGGTGTTGTAGTATGTCCGTGAAGAGAATTGCCGGTTCCACTTTGATGCATACTCGGTATTCATTACGTATGGGGAAGAAATGACATGACAGAGTATGTCTCGATTGCGAACGCACGCTTGGGGCCAGGAGAACCTACTTTTATAATTGCTGAGGCCGGAGTCAATCATAACGGGGACTTGACATTGGCTCATCAAATGATCGACGTCGCGGCGGAGGCGAAGGTCGACGCGATCAAATTTCAAACGTTCGATCCGGAGAGTCTGGCTGCACCTGACGCACCTAAAGCGAAGTACCAGATCGAGAACACCGGCAAAGGTGGAAGCCAACTGGAAATGTTACGTAACTTGGCCCTACCGCATTCTTCGTACTCCGAGTTAGTGCAACATACCGCCGAAAAGAACCTGATATTTCTGTCCACGCCCTTTGACATGGATAGCGCCACGTTCCTCGACAATTTGGAGATCCCTGCATTTAAGATCTCGTCAGGAGATTTAACAAACCACCCGCTATTGCTCCACATTGCGAAAACAGGCAGGCCCTTATTACTCTCAACAGGAATGGCCTCGCTTGACCGGGTGGAAGCGGCGGTTTCTATTCTGGAATCCGCAGGTATGCCTCAACTCGTATTGTTCCATTGTGTGACGAGTTATCCTGCGCATGCCGCTGACTGCAACTTGCGCGCCATTGAAACGCTTCGGACACGATTTAAGGTTCCGGTAGGTTGGTCGGATCACACGGAAGGATTCGACATTAGTGTGGCAGCCGTTGCCTTGGGCGCGAATGCAGTGGAGAAACACTTCACACTTGACCGCGGCTTACCCGGTCCAGACCATGCGGCATCGTTGGAGCCCTCAGAACTGGTTGCCATGGTCAAGGCCATACGCCGTGTCGAAAGCGCTCTTGGCGATGGTGTCAAGCAACCGGCAGCGTGTGAGATCGCTGTGGCACCAGTTGCATATAGAAGTCTCTTTTGGAGCCGAGATTTGAGAAGCGGCACGAAGGTGACCTCAGGAGACTTGATCGCATTGCGCCCAGGGACTGGTGTTTCCCCAGAGAAAATTGCGCTGTATGTTGGCCGAAAGGTGGCCGGAGAAGTTCGAAAGGGAAAGATGCTTCTGGAAAGTGATTTCGCGAGCGAAGCTGAATGATCGTTGCTATCCACCAGCCTCAGTACTTGCCCTGGGTACCGTACTGCGACAAAGCGGACCGTTGCGATGTATTTGTGTACCTGGATAATGTCCAATATCAAAAGAACGGTCTGCAAAACCGTAATCAAATAATGACCGCAACAGGAGCATCATGGCTGACGGTCCCGGTGCGGGCATCGCTGAGTACGACCATAGCCGAAACAAGAGTTGCAGACTCTCGTTGGCGGGATAAGCACATTCGCACAGTCGAGATGAGTTATTCTCGGGCCCCGTATCTTAACCGATTCAAGGAGGAGGTCCGGCCGCTGCTCGAACGCGATTGGGAACTGCTTGCCGACTTGAATATTTCGGTGACGGAATGGATGTTCGAGAACATGGGGGTCAAGGCCCGTCGGATACGTGCCTCTGAATTGGAGGTTAGCGGGAAGGCTGATGACCTAGTCATCAACATCTGTCTGGCTGTCGGCGCGAATGTTTATCTGTCCGGACAAGGAGCACGCGCTTATCAAAACGTGAAGAAGTTCCAGGAGCATGGCATCGAGTTGCAATATCAGGAGTACCGCAATCAGCCCTATACGCAGTGTCACAAGGAATTAGAATTCATCCCCGATCTCTCGGCACTGGACCTGATCCTCAACACAGGGCCTTCGGCAAGAGAGATCATGCTCGCCGGTAGAACAGAGGCGAGTTTGAACCCGTCTGCCCAGGTACAAATAACACCCGGAGAGAGCAAATAGGATGAAGAAAGTCATGAGAGTTTTTTTTCTGACAGGCGCTCGCTCGGAGTATGACCTGCTTAAGCCGGTAATTCGTGCAGTCTCAGCAACTCCCGGGCTGTGCGCCGAATTAATAGTGGGAGCTGCTCACCTTTCGCCGTTCCACGGAATGGGAATCGAACACATTCGCCGCGATGGCTTTGCAATTGCTGGGACTGTGGAGTCGCTGCTCGCTTCTGAAAGCTGGTCGGGAAGAGGTCTTTCCTTCTGCAATCTCGTCGAAGGAGTAACTCGGCTCATCGCTGGTAATCGTCCCGATCTGATGTTCGTGGCGGGAGACCGTGAAGAAGCACTCGCCGGTGCGCTGGCGGCCGTTTTTCAAAAGATTCCTGTTGCGCATATGTTTGGCGGTGACCGGATGATAACCTCGGAATTGGATGAACTTCTCCGTCCCGCGATTTCAAAGCTTGCTCACCTGCATTTTGCTGCTATGGAGAGTCATCGGCAAAGGCTAATTCGGATGGGGGAGGATGCAAAACGCGTTTGGGTTACGGGCGGCACAGGATTGGACAGGTTGCGTGAAGAGCCTGATCTTTCTGATGATGATCTGAGTCGCGAGTTTATGATTGATGTCCGGCAGCCATTCTTTTTTCTGATCCATCATCCATCGCCGTTGATCAATCCTGAAGAGAGCGGACGAGAGATGGCCCAGATTCTCGAAGGTATTCTTTCGCTTGGTCGGCCGGTGCTGTGCAGTTATCCCAACTTCGATCCCGGAAACATTGCAATCAGACAATCCATAGACGAAGCCAAGGCGAAACACAACTGTTTGAAAGTATTTCACTCGCTTCCGAGTGCGCAATTTGCTGCACTGTATCGACGTTGTAGCGCAATTGTAGGGAACTCTTCGTCGATCGTTATCGAATCGGGATTTCTGAAAGTTGCGGGGGTACTTGTTGGGCCACGCCAAGAGGGGCGGGAGGTAGGATCAAACGTGATTTGTGCAGAATCGAGTGCAGGAGAAGTAAGGAGTGCTTGCCTCCGCTGTTTAGAAGATGAAGCATTCAAAGAGCAAGTGTGTCAGAGTCCAAGTATCTACGGTGACGGCTTCGCTTCACAGCGCATCGCAAAGATTCTGGCAGAGATCGAATTGGGGCCTGAATTATTCCTGAAGGCAATGACATATTGAAATGAAAAGGACTCTCCCGTCATGAACATACTCGCGATCTGTGCGCATCCTGATGACGAGACTCTTGGATGCGGTGGTACGCTCCTTCGTCATCATACCGAGGGTGATAACCTTTACTGGGCAATCGTTACGCAGGCGCATTCCCCCCAGTGGTCGCCCGAGGTGATTGAGCGCAAGGCCAGAGAAGTGGATGCTGTTGCCTGCAGCTACGGGATGCAAAACGTGCATAGGCTGGGACTTCCGACTACGCAACTGGACGCCATTCCGTTCTCCAGAGTGATCGACGGGCTGCGAACGGCCATCGAGCAGGTTCGTCCTGAGATCGTCTACTTGCCGCATCATGGCGATGTGAGCACAGATCATCAGGTGGTTTTCACGGCGGCTCTTTCAGTTATGAAAGCCTTCTATATGCGCAAGCTGGGGGTGAGACGCATCCTCAGCTTCGAGACGCTTTCCTCCACCGAAGCGGCTGCACCTCGTCAGGGAGGCGCATTTGTTCCGAACGTGTACATCGATATAACTCCGCATTGCGACCGCAAGATTGAGATTATGAGCTTGTTCGAATCGGAGATTCAACCGGATCCAATGCCGCGAGGTCCATCTGCTATTAGGGCTTTGGGGCGCTTTCGCGGAGCCACAGTGAACGTAGAATACGCAGAGGCCTTCATGCTCGTGCGCGAGGTGGTCTAGCTCATGCGGGAGCGTGTAATCGGTGTAGGTGCTGGCGGACACGCAAAGGTGCTGATCGAGATATTGCGCTTGCGAGACCAATTCGAATTGGTGGGTCTGCTCGACCCGGATCCGAAAATGCGCGGAAAGCTAATTCTCGGGGCGCCTATCCTTGGGGACGATAGCAGGCTTGTGGAACTCATGGAATCGGGCATCCTTCACTTTTTCGTTGGTGTAGGAAGCGTCAGCGATTCATCTCATCGCAAATATCTCTTTGAAATGTGCACCGCATTGGGCATGGAGCCGATCACTTCAATTCATCCATCTGCTGTTGTTTCGCCGTCAGCCGAAGTCGGCAGAGGATGCATGATTTTAGCAGGAGCCGTTGTCAGTACCTGCGTCAAGTTGGGCGACAATGTGATAGTTAACACTGGCGCCATAGTTGAGCACGACTGTCGGATAGATAGCCATGCTCATCTCGCCACGCGTGCCGTTTTGACCGGAGGTGTACGAATTGCCATGGGGGCGCATGTAGGAGCAAACGCGGTGGTGAAACAGTTTTTAGAGGTAGGCGAAAATGCCGTAATTGGCGCCGGTGCGGTTGTGACGAAGAATGTCGCCGCTGGTGTTGTCGTTGCTGGCGTTCCTGCCCGACCACTTCGAGCTGAGGCATGAGCTTCGACCACTCTATTGGATGGACAAGACCAACGAGGTCAACATCGGTAGATTGGTGTCTTCTGTCTCGGTTCCCTCAACCGAGCGCGTATTGATTAACGGTTATTGAGATCAGCCATATCATTAAACTGCGGCGTATTGCTGGCCGAGCCAACAGGAGTTCAAGCCTTAATGCCAAATAGTTGGAAACAGGTCTGCATATCCCCGCTTGCCACAATTGGTGAAGCGATTCAAACAATTGACGCGGGATCTCTTCAAATCGCCTTAGTAGTGGAAGACAATCGGCTCTGCGGGACTCTCACTGACGGCGATATTCGTCGCGCGATGCTTAAGGGCCTCACGCTAGATGATCCGGCGTCAAAGGCGATGAACACCGGTCCAAGAACAGCTTTACAGGGAGATAGTCGCGAATCGGTGATTGCTCGAATGAGGCAATTGCACATCCGGCAGATGCCGATTATCACATCTGACGGCGCGATCACCGGGTTGGAGACTATCGACGAGTTGCTCACACCGCCGGCCTTGATAAACAGGGTGGTTCTCATGGCAGGCGGATTCGGAAGGCGGTTGTCTCCGTTGACAGACGATTGCCCTAAGCCAATGCTTTCAATCGGCGGATGCCCGATCCTTGAGACCGTTTTGCTGAACTTTATCGAGTATGGGTTTCGCAACTTCTCTATTTCCGTGAATTACAAAGCTGAAATGATAGTGGATTATTTTGGTGATGGATCACGATGGGGTGTTGAGATCGACTATCTTTGCGAATCGAAGCCCCTGGGAACGGCCGGAGCGCTGTCTTTGTTGAGAGAAAGGCCGACAATGCCGTTCATTCTAATGAACGGGGACATTCTCACCAAAGTGAATTTCAACAGTCTTCTGAACTTTCATGCAGCTCAAGCCTCAAAGGCTACGATGTGTGTTCGTGATTATGAGATACAAGTTCCGTATGGCGTAGTTAAAGTCGACGGATATCATATTCTCGAAATTCAGGAGAAACCGACCCAGAAATTTTTTGTAAATGCTGGAATCTACGTTCTAGACCCCGATGTACTGGACCTAATTCCAAACGAAGAGCCAATCGACATGACCAGCTTGTTCGACAAAGTGATTGAAGCTCAGTGGCCGCATGCTGTTTTCCCCATTCGTGAATATTGGGTCGATATAGGCCGGCATTCAGATTTGAACCGTGCAGAACTCGATTTTGAGACGAGATTCCGATGATCAATGATAAGACCGTACTGGGTTTAATCCCGGCACGCGGCGGATCAAAAGGTGTGCCGCGGAAGAACATCCGTATGGCCGGCGGGAAGCCGCTGTTGGCTTGGACAATTGAAGCGGCAAGGGAATCGAAATACCTTGATCGCGTTGTGCTTTCGTCAGAAGACCCTGAAATCATGGAAGTGGCGTCTCGCTTCGGGTGCGAGGTACCGTTTGTGCGGCCTCCAGAGTTAGCATTAGACGATACGCCCGGCGACGCTCCGGTTTTTCATGCGCTTGACAAGTTACCGGGGTATCATTATGTGACCTTATTACAACCAACATCGCCTATGCGCAACGCTTCCGATATCGATGGCTGCATTGAACAATGCGAGATCAAACAGGCAAATGCATGCGTATCTGTTGTGAAATGCCAACAGCATCCTTATTTGATGTTTCTGGCGGATTGTAACTTTGTGCTCCAGCGCCTTGTTCCGGAAGCGAGTGAATTCTCTCGCAGGCAGGATTATCCAAGTGTCTACCTGCTTAACGGCGCCGTCTATGTAGCTCGAACCGAGTGGCTGCGGCAATCCAGGACGTTCTTGTCAAAAGAATCCGTGGGCTATGAAATGCCTCAAGGGCGATCTTTGGATATTGATACGGAAGAGGATTTCCGCCAGTTTGAATTGAATGCTCGCATTCAGGCGCCAGGAATGACCATTTGAAATCGAATCCACTTCCCACCCCCGGAACTCTGAGCGAGATGGTGCAGTTATCTGATGGCGATTCGTCTGTCGAGCATCTAATAAGCGACTATCATTTTACGGACGCGCTTAATTCTGTTGCAAAAGTCATCAGCGGAAACATTGCGACGAATCTGATCACAATGGTGGCCAGCATATTAGTCGCCCGCTGGACAGGACCCAATGATATGGGTGTCTGGAATGCTGCGATACTGGCCAGTTTGTACAGTCCTATACTGCAACTTGGCGTATTCAATGGTCTGAATCGTGAGCTTCCTTATTTGATTGGCACTGGCGATAGGAGTAGCGCATTGCGGATGGCGGAGGCCGCCTATGCGTGGTCGTGGTTTCTCACAGGAGTTTCAATTCTGTGCGGTTCGCTCGCGGCGGTTTGGTTTTGGGTTAAGGGGCAGCCGGTATGGTGTATTACTTCGATAGCTGTTGACATACTTGTTGTCTGTTCATGGCCGACGATGTATTTCACGACAACCTATAGGACGCACGCCGAGTTCGGACGGCTCGCGAAGAATACTGTCGCTGTTGCTTTGATGGGTGTTGCACTTGTGGTTTTAGTATGGCGATTTCATTTCAATGGACTTCTCTTGCGAGCTTCGTTGCTCAGTATTCTCGGTGTCGCCGCACTATACTTTCATCGCCCCTTGCCGGTGAAGCCACAGTGGAGAATATGTCAACTCGTGCAACTCGCCAAGGTCGGAATTCCAATCTGGCTGGTTGGCCAGTTGGGCGTCTTCTTCATGTCTCTTGATCGTCTGATGCTGGTCAAGTCTACCCAAGTACTTGGGTACTTCACGATAGCAATTCAGGTGGGCACATTCGTGCGCATGATTCCGATTGCCTTCAGTTCAGTCTTGTATCCGCAAATGGCTCATCGGTATGGCGAAAGCCACTGTGCGATGGATCTCTGGCAAATTGCAAAGAAGGGTGCGATTGCAGCTTCGGCGCTGGGACTCATCGCGGGGGTGTGCGGCTGGCTGATTCTGCCGACGTTCGTTCAGTTAGTGCTCCCGAAATATAGTCCAGGCATTCGTGCGGCCCAGTTGAGTGGCTTTCTTGGTCTTACGATGAGTTTATATTTGTTCGACAATATCTACAATGTCATCAAGAGACAGGATCTTTATGTCGTCAACTGGTGCTGCGGCTGTGCTTCTTTTGTCGCCATCTGGTATTGTCTCAGTCGGTTCATGCACGTCGCTCCTGCTCTTGCGTCTGCTGGATCGATGCTCGCAGCTACATTTCTAATGGCACTGATTTCCGCATTTGTGAGTAAGAGAGCTTGTTTGGCGCATGACCGGCGCATGAAATCGATAATCGAACAGAAGCCGGTTGTCGCATCTCTTGAGAATGTTTAATTGATCTAGATGAGTAATATTGCATCTTCTTCCTAATGGAGATGAAAGCAAATGGTGAAGCGACTCACGTTTTTTCTGGTTGTCGGGATACTATTGCACGTCGTATGCGGATGTACCGGTGGATACTACTCTGTTTGCAATGTTTCGATTGGACCTACGAAGGGCGCAATTTTCCCAGGTAATATATGTATGTTTCCGGGCTTATTGACTTTGCCTGACGGCAATCTACTCGCGGCATTTGATTGCGATCAGTCGACGTCAATCATGACGCAGATGAGCTCAGACAACGGAGTGACATGGAACCCTAATTCTCCCATTTTATTAAGCGGGACTGTTATAGCATTGTCTTTGCTCCCGACCGGAGAGGTGTTTCTAACTACAAGCCTGACCGATTCGTCAGGTATTGGCTTTCCAGCTTATATAATTGGCACGATTGGCCCGGGTGATGTAATTACGTGGGACGATCCTGTGGTTATCAGCACTCCTGGATGGACTGCAGGGTGCTGGGGAGTATCACCTGTGGTTAGGCTTGCAAATGGCGATCTCCTCTGGCCGGTCTGGTGCTCCAACAACGAAACAGGGGATCTACCGGGCAGTTCAACTGTAATGCTGTCAGCTGATGGCGGCTTGACTTGGCCCAGACAGGTAATAGTAGGCAACGGGGCTAGCGGCAACGACTATGACGAGTCTGCTGCGATTGTTTATCCAAACGGCGACATAGTAATGATTATCCGACATAGTAACCCGGGATTATCAGACGAATATGGCACTTACTGGCGCTCAAAGTCGAGTGACAACGGAAATACGTGGTCGGACCCTATAGAAGTAGCTAATAGTGGGCTAGTTGGAAGACCTACGTTAGGCTTATTGCCATCAGGCGGTCTTGTTCTTCTGGGTCGTGCAGAAATATCGAATATTACTACTACCGCCTTTGCCACGTCATGGGACGAAGGGCTTCATTTTAGTACCTTTGAAGGCCTAGGAGTGGACAACGTCCCAGGAACTTCGGATATGTACGACGCTATGTCCGTTCTTCCAAATGGAACATTAGCTGTTGTAACGACCCATATTACGGATAGCACAAGTGAAACAGAAGTTGACTTTCGCAATCTGATTGACACGTGTAATTCAGGGTCGAAATCATTATCCTTGAATCATTCAGTGTGCCCCTAGGGACAAAGCCTCTCTCGCGGGAAGCCACACAGCTTAGGACGCTTTCCCGCGATCAAGGCTAAAGCAGGTAAGGAACTAGCGAGTGACATATTCGATTTAATGACAGTTTCATAACTCCGTTCTAAGGGACAGGCGTGGAGCATTGCCGCACGGAAGGCCAGCAAATTTGACGTTCTGATTCCAGGGATGTGCTTCAAATTCGAAATGTTTCAGATCATGAAAAAGTTTAGTTGAGGCCCCGAATTGGTCAATTTGTCCATGAGGCATCACACGAGATAGTCTAGAATTTTGCTCGCTGTGTACGATGTGCGTCTAGAGAAGATTTGCGAACTTCGCTGAACTAACCAGAGAGAATCTGAGTACCGAAGGAAAGAATAAAAATGCAAGAGACTACGCTTCCAGAGCAGGCAGCAAGTCTTGTAAAATCGTGGGGAGATGCTCGTCTGGCAAACGGCAGGCATTTGCGTGATGCGTTCGCTATTGATGGAATTAGTCTCTGGGATGTTATAGCCCCTCTAATGGCCGTGAATTATGTTCCACGTGCATTATTGCTAAAAGGAATAACTCCTCCCATTTATCAATCGCTCTGGCCATACCTCTCCTGGGGCAAGACGATATTGCGTAAGACTGCTGTGAAGGTGAACAATAGCAAATTAGAAACCATAAACCTTCCTGAAGAACCGTATTTTCTCTTTTTGGGGTTCAACGAATATATGTATAGGGATGTGCTTCAGCCGATCGAGGAAACGTTGAATGATAAGAAGGATATTCACACAGTCCGTCTACGGGAATTCGTGGGTGTTAGCAGGACTATACCTCTAGAAATAGATCGGCATCTAGGAGTGATAGATAAGACAGCAACCGCATTTATTGCAAGTGAGGAACAGCGATTAAGGCAGAAACTGCGGCGAGCATTCAACGAAATATTTAAATATGGTTCTCTCCCTAAGATTATCAGAACCGAAGAATTTAGTCTCTGGCCTCAACTGAGGAATGACTTCAAGCACCTATCTCTGGTGTTACTACCTAGACTCATGCGGCACTTCGCCACTGCTAAGAATATCTTAAGCAACAACAAACCACGATTGGTTGTTTCTCCTGATGTTGCAGATCCGCGAACAAGAATATACTGTCTTCTTGCTCGTCAACTGCAGATTCCTTCTCTCGAAGTTCAGTTTGGCCTATACGATGCTGAAAATACAGAATGGCAGTTTTTTGTTGCTGATCAGCTTGCTGTATGGGGTAAAACCTCGCACGGCGTAATGCTTGATCATGGAGTTCCCACGAATAGTATCAAAATCACAGGGTCTCCCCGTCACGATTTTATGGCAATTTCCTTAAATACGTCAAACACGAATCAACCACAAACGAGCAATACGGCAGTAACTCTCAATCGCAAACTCAGCATCTTATTTGCATCTACTTATTCTCGTGGCACCTACGACACCATAAATCCTGTCGCTTTGAAATCCACGAAAAAAGCCATCTTCAGTGTATGTACTCAAGCAAATCGGAACCTGATCATCAAACCTCATCCCGCAGAAGATTCTCAAGAACTCGAGCAGTTTGCAGCGGGTATGCAGAGAGCTACTATTGCCGATTCCGCCGGGGATATTCGACAACTAATTAAGGAGTGTGATTGCTTTATTACCTTAGGATCTACCGCAACAGTGGACGCTATCGTTGCACGAAAGCTCGTAATACAGCCTATGTTTAGACCGGTGGCATCCTGTAGCGATATCTTCTCCAAAAGTGGTGCAATTCTAGTGGCGAATTCAATTGAGGAGTTCGATCAATACCTTCACGAAGCCTCAATAAACTCACCAGAGGTGATGCTAGACGGTCTCGAGCCCGCCAGGCAAGCATTTTTACTTGCGTGGTTTTTTAAAGTGGACGGAGGATCATCAAAGCGTGTGGCAAACCTGGGCCTAGAAATGGCGGGTTTTCAGGTAGTATCTGACGAACCTGTATCTGCTTGAAAAGTTAAGTCGTAATGTTTTACAGCGGTTCGGTAATGACTATGCACAACTATCGGCGGCAGAACGGGATACTATGAGCCGTTCCTGATCTCTGACTTAGAGCCATATTGACGGCTCGCAACCGACAGTGCTTTACAGGAGGATACGTGATGAAGAGCAAGGACACTGCAGTAGATAAAAAAGGCAATTATGTCGAAAACTGGAATGATTCTTATCGAAACTTTCATACCACCTATGATGAGAGCCAAGTAACTACTTCCAATATTGCGAATTATGTCGGGTTTACATTTGTTTATGAAGATTTATTGAAATACTTACCCGGGATAAAAAATGCGAAAGTAGTAGAGGTAGGCTGTGGAGGAGCACGGACCTCGTTATTTTTGGCTATGCAAGGATGTGAGGTAATATGCGTGGACAACTCGCCGGAGGCTATTCGTCTGGCCAAGGATAATTTTGCTTCCAAAAACGCTCAGGGAACCTTTGTTTTAGAAGATCTATTAAACAGCTCGTTACCTGAAGGATCATTCGATTGTGTAATGAGTTTTGGACTTCTGGAGCATTTTCCAGATATTCATGTACCTATAAAAGCGATTACAAAATTGCTTAAGCCAGGCGGTATCCATATTCATAATATTATTCCTAAAAAATTCTCATCTCAAATTGTGATGCACGCTCTCTATTTTCCAGTAATATATTTAAAGAATGCATATCGCAATAGTTCATTTAGGGGGATTATTCAAAAGAGTTTTCGTGATTTTCCGCATTACGAGAACTCCTTCAGCGTGAGAGAATATGCGAATGTTTTTACTCAGGAGGGTTGCGAGGTCTTGAGATGCGAAGCAGAGGGTTTTTTATATCCATTCATTAATCTTCCTATGGGACTGGGTAATTTGATTTCTCGAAAATGTCCAAATATAATGGCCAGTCTGTTTCGTGCGACTGATCGCAGTCAGTCGCGCTTAATGCATTTTGTCTCACCAACATTCTATATAGTATCCCGCAAGAAGTGAATCATTGATGGATTCTTAAAGCTCTGAATTGTTTGGCTTTTTTTACGAAAAGCGCTGGAATTGTGCTTCCTATCAGCCCATTAACGGACATGGTGTACAAATGAAATGTTCTGAAATATACAATCACAAAAAATCAGCTTTAATTTGTGGAATTAGCGGTCAAGATGGTAGTTACTTGGCCAAATTGCTTCTTAGTAAAGGCTATGTTGTATGGGGAACCTCAAGAGACACACAAGGATCGACATTGTCAAATCTAAAGGCTTTGGGTGTTTGTGATCAAGTAAACATGATTTCCATGGTGCCCGAGGATTTTCGAAGCGTATTTATGGCGCTGAAGCGAAGCTCGCCAGATGAGATATATTACCTAGCGGGGCAATCTTCCGTGGCGCTTTCTTTTGATCAGCCGGCGGAAACAATTCAGAGCGCTGTGATTGGTATCCTGAATATGCTTGAAGCGTGTAGGTTGTTTGACAATCGACCCCGTCTCTTTCACGCTGGATCAAGCGAATGCTTTGGTGATACTCAAGGTCAAGCAGCCAATGAACATACTCCATTTAGCCCACGAAGCCCATATGCTATCGCTAAAGCATCTTCGATCTGGTTAGTAAATAATTATCGAGATGCATATGGACTATATGCATGCACTGGATTGCTTTTTAATCACGAATCGCCGCTACGTCCAGTACGCTTTGTAACGCAGAAGATTGTACAAGCCGCGAAACGCATCAGTCAGGGATCTCGTGAGAAATTATTGTTGGGACGTCTAGATATTAGACGTGATTGGGGATGGGCGCCAGAGTATGTTGAAGCGATGTGGCGCATATTGCAGTTAGAAAATCCCGAGGACTTTGTCATTGCCACAGGAAAAACCTCCAAATTGGAGGATTTTGTTGCGCTGGCATTCGCTTCTGTAGGATTGGAATGGAAGGACCATGTTATGCAGTCTGAAGAGTTTATCAGACCAACGGACCTAACAGTCAGCCGGGGAGACCCAAGCAAAGCCAAGATAAAACTGGGATGGCAAGCGAAGATAACACTACAGCAGATTGTCGATAAAATGGTTTGTGGAATCTGCGCGGATACAGATGAATGACTAGGAAGTGTTTCACAAACGCTTTCGGAGTGTAATCCGGAGGCAGGCGAGATATAAGAAGACCCTGTGGGTGAGGAGTATATGCTCATGGCGGACCAGCCGCCGACGGAATTGTCCGAACCATGCATAGGTTCGCTCGACGATCCAGCGTCGTAGGTACCCTTACGCCGCTTCGGTTCTGGCAACAGTTGCTCGATTAACCTCTAACGTCCACCGCGCATCCGTCAACAACTCAAATTGTTTGGCAAACCGAAGCAGGTGATTGGTAACCTTTCCCGGCCGAAAACCGCATCCCATCAGCTTCTCAATGAGTAGGCAGCTCGTTTGGTCACCCGAAATCGATACAGTTTGTAGTTCCAAATACTGTCGCGCCGCATCATTGCCTCAAAAGGGAATTAGATGCGTTTGCCCTGCCATCTGGTTGAAAAGATCATTCAACTTCCCAACTCAAATTAACTTTGATGAGAGACTGCGGCGCACAGTACGCTGTCTTTCAGAGACTCAACCTTCGATAGGATGTACGAGATGAAAATACTGTTGTTTGCTCAGAGTTTCCCTCCCCCGTCGGCCGGCGGTTCCGTTCAGTACATAGCTACTATCTTTTCCAAATTGCCACCTCAAACGGCGGTGATAGTCACCGGCAATGCGGAGCCTACACTTGCAAGACAATTTGACGCAGGTTTTCCTCAGCGTATTATTCGCTACCCTTTTATTGCACACGTATTACGCGGGCATAAGATGAGTAAAATAGCGAGAGCGCGTGAATACCTATTGTGGCCGATAACTGCTGGATGGCTTATCTTGCGAGAAAGGCCACAGGTGGTGCATATTAGCGAGATAAATGCGGCCAGTATAGCTGCACTCATAGCAAAGAAGCTGCTTCGTATTCCATATGTGTTATTCGCATATGCAGAAGAAATCACGTATATTACCACGCGTCCCTTTTATCTCCACCTGCTGAAAAAAGTTCTGCGCAATGCAGATGTCATTGTCACCGTGTCCGAGTACACGCGTGGTGTACTACATGAGTTAGGTGCAAATCCCGCTCGTGTTCACAAGATCTTACCCGCCGTCGGGCGCGACAAGCTCGTGGCGTCTTCCGAAGATGTGGAAGCGCTTCGCATGAAATATTCACTAAGTGATAAGCGCGTACTTTTGACAGTAAGTCGTCTGGAGGAGAGAAAGGGCCATGCTACGGTAATCGAAGCGCTTCCTGCTATTCTTCAGTCGCTCCCGACATCGCGCTACATTATCGTCGGCACCGGATCAATGGAGAGTAAATTGAAGGAGCTAGTCAGGTGTGCAGGGTTGCAGGATTATGTTGTGTTTACAGGCGAAGTAGATAATCAAGAGCTAGCGTGCTGGTATGAGATTTGCGATGTCTTTGTGATGCCTCATCGGGAACTTCACAATACTAAGGATACAGAAGGCTGCGGGATTGTATTCCTGGAAGCAAGCGCGCACGGAAAGCCTGTTATTGGCGGCAGAGACGGCGGAGTTGCGGATGCTATTCTGAATGAACACACTGGATTTATTATCGATGGGAAAGACTACGCCAAACTGGCCGAAACTGTGTGCTTACTACTCAAGACCCCAGAACTTGCTGCAAGAATGGGGGCTGCTGGACGCGCCTATGTTTCAACGCTTGGACCGGAATCCAGGGCAGAGGCGATACAGCAGATTAACTTCCATCTGACAGAAGACGATAGTTCGGTCGCTAAGGGTTAACTTCTTTTACCACATGGAGTACTACACACGTCTAGAAACTTGTTAAAATTCGATTGGATTTTCGCGTCATGAAGGTCTATCGATTCGTCTAATCAGTATGCGTGGAGACGAGTGAGTACAAGATGGGATGTTCAGTTATGTTTTTTGGCTGGCTGAAACAAACCGGTCCGCAGCGGCAGGTGAAGTTGCGAGGTTTGGAGAAAGTGGATTTGCAGTTCGACCTCACAGGCTGCGGAAAAACTCTGAGGTCTGATGGCGGTCACTGGTTTTCGTCTAAGTTTGATTTATCAATGAGTCATGCGAGGAAACGATCAGAAGCGGGCGGCGATGTTCAGCTATTTAACCTTGGCGTAGCGCATTCCAGCAGAGCATCCGGCGCGGCAGATTCGCGCACTGGTCGCCATACAATAACTCAGGCTGCATATGCACGTCGGAAGCGCTGGCCGCTGTCGAGCAAATCGAATGCACTACACCTTTTTTTGAATCCACGCTGATGTGCGCCTATATCCCGAAGTACCATTGATTTCCTTTGCACGTCTGATGCATCTGACGTGATCAAAGGTTTCCTAGGAGATGTCAGCTATGCTCACAAACGGCATGGATGGTCACCCACTATGAGTTTCCAGGAGTAGGTAAAAGAAATGGCGGAGGCCGACCTTATGTCTGTTGAGCCCTTAGTGCCGACCAACCTCCATAACCCGAGTGACAATTATACCTCATATATCCGCGAGTGCTTTCCTCCTAACTATGCCAGATGCACGAGGTATAGCAACGCCGCGCATACTCAAGGAGCTATAGAATGAACCAGGTGACCTTGAAAATTTCCGAAGCGGCGTCCAGTCAGATGGTCCTTCCGATCTTGGTTCTCTACAACCGAACGCCAGAAACTTCGGAGACATACCGGACACTCATAGCGTCAGCGCACAGTGCATCACTCAATCCTGACCTAATTGCCGTCTATGACAATAGCCAGATCCGACAGGTGAGGGTGGCCGAAGAAAAATATCTGTTTGCATACAAGCACGATCCGAGTAATAGCGGAATTGCGGCGGCTTACAACTGGGCGTTGGACATAGCCAAGTCACACGGCTTCACTTGGCTTCTGCTTCTTGACCAAGATACAAGCTTACCCGTTACGTTCCTAGCATCTCTATACCACACTTTGAATGTATATAATACTAACAAATCCGTTACGGCCATTGTGCCCACTGTAACTGATCGAGGTGTCGTGATCTCACCGAAGCATGTCCGATTCGGGCGGCTTGCACCTCTGCCTAAGCTCTTACCTCAGGTGGCAGAATATGAAGTGACAGCAATCAACTCCGGAGTTGCGATCAGAGTAAAGTTTATGGCGTCGCTGGGCGGATTCAATCCAGCATATAGGCTTGACTGTCTTGATCACTGGCTGTTCCGACAGTTATACGCGCGAGGGAAGAGAGTAGCGCTGTCGGATACTGTACTCGAACACAATCTTTCCGTTAGTGATTACCGTAATCAGGTCAGCCTGACCCGCTACCGCAGTATTCTTTCAGCCGAAGTGTTGTTTGTAACGACTCAGAAGCGCCGCGCGGAAATTCCGGTGTATGTGACACGCCTACTGCTGCGAGCAGTAAAGCAGATTGTCACTTATCGTCGCCCAGATATGGCGGTTCTAACCTGCGCGATGATCGCTGCGATGATTTTCCGGTGCGCGCGTTTTCATAATGTGGAACGTAATGAGCAATATTGATCTTTGTACGTGTTTGAGTCAGCGTTTAGTTATAGTGAAAGCGGCAGAGGAATTGTTATCATGATGCGTAAAGGTATATCGCTCCTACTACTTTTTCTACTAATCGTTGCTGTATTTGATCCGGCAGACAAAATCACTCATATGAAGGTGCCGTTGTTTGCGGCAGTATGGGCACTTACGGCGATGAACTATTGCTTACGTAAGCGCCCTTCTACGGTGCCGTTGAGCCTTTTGATCTATGTGATTGGCTTTTCGTTTCTAATCCCACTTTGGTCTATCTGCTGGTACTTCTCCCAAAAACATGGATTGAATGGATATGATGGCTTTAACTACTGGAAAGGATATTTATTTCTAACTTTATGCATTCCACTTGTACTTGAAAAGATTGATTTAGTGCCTATGCTAGGCCTTGTACTTACAGTACAAGCAGCGCTAGCTTCATTAATTTATGTAATTACATTAAACAACCCAGTCGCGCTCTCAGCTCTTTATGATTATGGTTCTGATTACGGAATATTTAATATGGGGACTCGGACCTACGGAGAAACGAATATATCGCAGGTGTACTTCGTTACCTCGCCACTTTTGGCTATCGCAATATCGTATTACACGTATAAGTGTATTATAAGTAATGGGCGTAAACGTCTTCTGTATATGCTGTTACTAATCGTAAATGTGACAGGCATGTTTAGATCAGGAACGCGCAACAATATGATTGCATCGGTTGCGACGTTGCTCCTTGTATGGTTGTGGTATTCAAGGATGAAAGTGGCGCTTACGTGTTCAATCATATTGTTAGTATCTGTTTTTGCTTGTGTACAGTGGAATACGATTCAGGCAATGATGAGTGCGGACGATCCGTCGAATGCTGTGAAGATTCAACACTTTCGAGACTATAAAGTTATATTGTCGGATCCAAAGACTCTGTTGCTTGGCAAGGGACTCGGTGCTTACAGCAATTTTACCGAAAAGGGTTACACTACGATCACTGAACTTACCTATATGGAGTTGTTTCGTTGCTATGGAGTTATTTGTGGTGTACCGATATTGTTTGGATTGCTCTACCCTTTAGGACAATTAGCTAGGCATAGGCGGAAGCCCGAACACTTTATTTATTTGGGTTATGCAGTATATTTGTATCTATGTACTGCTAATCCGTTCTTGGTGTCGTCTAGTGGAATGCTTGTGTTCTCAATCGTTCTGGCTGCAACATTCGCTACTCCGATGGTTTCAGAAGGTTGAGATGGTGTCGTTTGAAGCGCGAAGTGCGACATGGCTAATAGCAGATCCATAAGTAAAGATATGGGCAGTTCAATTAAGGGAATTACTGTTCGGAGCGCCTAACAAGAGCGCCTAACAAGAGCGCGCAACAAATAGTTTCGAGGCGTTGGAGAGAGCAAAGCCTGTGAATCGGGAGGATTATGACTCGGGTGAGTGTTTGTATGGCCACCTACAATGGCGCACCTTTTCTGCGGGAGCAATTGGATTCCATTCTAAGCCAGTTGCACTCAGAAGATGAGTTGATCGTCAGTGATGACCACTCGACCGACGACACACGGTCGATTATAGCGAGCTATGACGACGAAAGGATAAAGGTGTTTACTAATCCTGGGAAACGCGGACATAAGCAGAACTTCGCTAATGCAATGGCGCACGCAAGTGGCGAGTTCATCGCGTTAAGCGATCAGGACGATATTTGGGTAGAAAATCGACTAGAGCGGATGCTCGATATGCTGTGTGGAATGCCGCCGCACTCTCTCGTAGTAGGCGGGTTCACGGAATTCGGCCGCGTCCAGCACAGAACCAGGTTAAGGCGGTTGGGGCCTTCTCCTAGAACGGGTTTGGTACCACTGTATAGACTGTTTGTAGGTCAGGCGAGATATTTTGGTTCCACATTTATGTTTCGGCGAGACCTGATCCGGTTTGTGTTGCCGATTCCGGAGCATATTGAGGCGCATGATATTTGGATTGCTATGAATGCATGTGTTTATGGAAAAATGTCACACCTGGAAGAGACTACCTTAATGCGGCGGCTGCATGGACATAATTTGACACCGTTGCGGCATAGAGGATTATGGGTAGTGTTCAAATCCCGAGTATTTTATCTGGTAGGTTTGCTACAAACGGCCTTTCGTTGAGGAGTGGTTTGAAAAATGGCAGGTAGTAGATAGTATAGAGATTGAACCCTGTCGAGAGTATGAATGCTGAGAGAGATTCGAAGTGAGGCGGGGAGAGCGCTTCTAAGGCGTGGATCACAAGGATGAGATGCCAGAATATTAGACTGGCTACGAGGATTAAGGCCATATGCTTAATTTATGGGGAAGCGTGATGGATCAGCAAAACAGTGAAATCTTCAAAGGCAAGACACTTCTTATTACTGGCGGCACGGGAACCTTTGGTAATGCGGTCGTAGACATGGGGGGCAGGGCTGGATTCAACGAGATCCGCATTTTTAGCCGCGACGAAAAGAAGCAGGACGATATGCGCAACCGGCTGAAGAATCCTGCGGTGAAGTTTTACCTGGGCAATGTCCGCGATTACGACAGCATCCTCGATGCGATGCAAGGTGTGGACTTTGTGTTTCATGCCGCCGCGCTAAAACAGGTGCCATCCTGTGAGTTCTTTCCGATAGAAGCCGTACAGACCAATACGCTGGGCGCTGAAAACGTCATGAGGGCAGCCTTGGCATGCGGCGTTCAGAGAGCGGTCGTGCTCAGCACAGACAAAGCCGTGTATCCAGTGAACGCAATGGGGATGTCAAAAGCGCTGATGGAGAAGTGCATGGTAGCGAAGGCGCGGATGTACGGCGACAGCTCAACAGTATTTTGCGGAACACGGTATGGAAATGTGATGGCCTCTCGGGGTTCGGTGATTCCGCTATTTCTGAACCAGATTCTCGCGGGTGTGCCGCTGACCGTGACCGACCCGAATATGACTCGCTTCATGATGACCATCGAGGGAGCCGTGGACCTGGTGCTATATGCGTTTACACATGGCGCGCCAGGCGATATCTTTGTACAAAAGGCTCCGTCCGCGACCATCGGAACTCTGGCCAAGGCACTTTTGATGCTTCTGAATGCACAGAATGAGATTCGGATCATCGGTACGCGACACGGCGAGAAGCTCTATGAAACCCTCTTGAATCGGGAAGAGATGGCGCAGACCGAGGATCTTGGCGATTACTACCGGGTACCGGCAGACGTTCGAGATCTGAACTATTCCAGCTTTTTCAGCAGCGGAAAAGCCGAAGTTTCAGAAGCCGTTGATTACAATTCGCACAACACGGAGTTGCTGGATGTGGAAGGGATGATGAAGCTACTAATGAAACTAGAGTGTGTGCAGGATGCCTTGAAGGGCAAGGCGGCGCTTGATTGACAAGAATTCTCATCACCGGCGGTCGAGGGTTCCTAGGGCGTAATCTTTTAGCTCATCTGCTTGAGCGCAAGGATAGCGAGACGGTTGTTTTTGATCAAGACAATTCAATTGATGAGTTGAAGAATTGGGCGCTTACTGCAGATATTATTTTTCATTTGGCAGGCGTGAACAGGCCACAAGCCCCGAGGGATTTCGATAGAGGAAATGCAGGGCTGACAGAGCAACTGTGCCAAATCTTGTGGGCCGGCAGGCGTTTCCCAAAGATCGTATTTAGTTCATCGATCCAGGCCGAATTGGACAATCCCTACGGAACGAGCAAGGCAAACGCGGAAGATATTCTGAAGCGGTTTTCTTCTGATACTGGTGCTTGCGTGAGTATCTACCGTCTGAATAACTTGTTTGGGAAGTGGTGCCGCCCCAATTATAACTCAGTTACTGCAACTTTCTGCCATAACATTGCGAACGATATGCCCATTGCCATCTCCGACCCGACCCGTGAGGTGGAATTGAGCTATGTAGACGACGTGTTGGAGGCATTCCTGGCGGAGATCGATGGACCGCAGACTGCAGGCGAGGCTGGCTCGGACATCCAAAGCTATCGCATTCAGCTCGGCGACCTGGCAGGAAGAATCCAGGCTATTCACGAGATGAGAAGTACCCTCACTTTGCCGGATTTTGCGGATTGGTTCAACCGGGCGCTTTACGCGACTTATCTTACTTACGTTCCTCCGACGGAGATACGGCATAACCTGGAGATCAAGTCAGATGCTCGCGGCAGCTTGGCGGAATTCATCAAGCAGAAGCACTTTGGACAAGTGTTTGTCTCCAGAACCAAGCCCGGAGTGACGCGGGGAAACCACTATCACCATACCAAGACGGAGAAGTTTTTCGTCGTGGAAGGAGACGGCTTGATTCGGATGAGAGCCATTGAAGGCGGCCCGGTCCAGGAGTATCACGTGACGGGCAGCGCGTACCAGGTAATTGACATTCCGCCTGGGTTTACGCATTCAATTACCAATGTCGGCACGGAAGAGATGGTAACCTTGTTCTGGTCGAGCGAGATGTTCGATCCCAATCGTCCCGATACTTATTTTCTTCCCGTCGATTTCGAGGCACAAGGCAAATCTATGTCGATGGAGAGCGCATGAAGGTAGCAACCATTCTGGGCACCCGGCCGGAGATCATCCGGCTGTCGCGGGTGATCGCGGCCCTGGACCGTTATACTGAACACGTGCTGATTCACACCGGTCAGAACTATGACCATGAGCTTAACCAGGTATTTTTTGAAGACCTGGAGATACGGCAGCCCGATTACTTTCTTAAAGCAGCGGGAAAGAGTGCAGCCGAAACAATTGGGCTGGTCATCTCCAAGTCCAGCGACGCGCTCGCCGAGGTGAGACCAGATGCAGTGCTGATCCTGGGCGATACGAACAGTTGTCTGGCGGCCCTGGCGGCCAAGCGATTGAAGATTCCTGTCTTCCACATGGAAGCCGGGAACCGTTGTTTCGACGAGAGGGTTCCGGAGGAGATCAACCGGAAGATTGTCGACCATATCAGCGACATCAATCTGACCTACAGCGACATCTCGCGCGAGTATCTTCTGCGCGAAGGCCTCTCGCCCGATCGTGTGATCAAGACGGGCAGCCCGATGTATGAAGTGTTGCACAACTATCTGCCCAAGATCGAGCGCTCAAATGTATTGCAGCGGTTCGGCTTGGTGGAGAACGGATACTTCGTGGTGAGCGCTCACCGCGAGGAGAATATCGATTCCCCGCAGCAGTTTCAAAACCTGGTTAGGGTTCTGGAGATGGTGGCGGAGAAGTACCAGCTTCCGGTTATCGTCTCCGTTCATCCGCGCACGCAGAAACGAATCGACGCTGAGAATATCAAGTTCTCCGAGAAGATTCGCCTGATGAAAGCCATGGGCCTGTCCGATTACGTGCAGCTAATGAGGAAGGCAAAGGCAACGCTCTCTGATAGCGGCACAATCACCGAGGAATCTTCGATCCTTAACTTCCGAGCGCTCAATATCCGTGAGGCCCACGAACGGCCCGAGGGTATGGAAGAGGGCGCGGTGATGATGACCGGTCTTGAGCCGGAGTGTGTGCTGGACGGATTGAATATCCTGGAGAGTCAGCCGGCAGGCGAGCAACGCGCATTACGCATCGTTGGCGACTACAGCGTGCCCAATGTCTCGGAGAAGGTGGTGCGGATTATTCATAGCTACACGCACTACGTGAACCGCGTGGTGTGGCGCAAAGCCCCCAATCAGTAGTGGATGGGAAGACTCCATTCCTTCAAACGTGATCTGTGGCTTGATGCTCAACTCAATAGCGCTGCGCGCCTCACACCTTTCGTGGACAAGCATTGAGTTGTGAAGATGCGGCTTGGCCCATGCAGAAAGGCAGATGAATAGTATGCTCTGGATTCTTAGCGAAGTGTATTATCCGGAGGAGACCGGAACTGGGTACTACATCACGAAGATTGCAGAACACCTTGCGTTGAGCAGGGATGTATCCGCGTTGTGCGGCCAGCCTGCGTATTCGCGAGCGGGAGTGAGGGCACCGCTTAGCGAGACGCACAAGGGAGTGCAGATATTCAGATGTCCGTCTTTCGTCTTGCACCAGCAGTCGATCTGGGCGCGGCTGATCAGGATGATGTCGATTACGGCCTCGATTCTTGTTACCGGACTGCGTCGGATTCAGCGCGGCGATTCGATCCTGGCAGTAACCAACCCACCTTCAGAGCCCATGCTGGCAGCCGTCCTTTCATTCGTATTACGTGTTCCCTATTCACTCGTTGTTCATGACGTATATCCGGACATCGTCGCCGCATGCGGCATGACCTCGCGCGAGGCGGTCTTGTACAAAGTGCTGCAAAAGATTAACAGGCTTGTCCTACGGCAGGCGGAATCCATCTTCTGCATCGGGCGCGATATGCGAGAACATTTGGCGCACGCTCGCGGCACAGGAACGAGCGATGGAATTGAAATCATTACACTCTGGGCCGATAGTCAGGAGATTTATCCGTTGCCCAGGGAGAGCAATCCGCTCTTGATCGAGCTTGGCCTGACGAATAAGTTGGTTGTTCTTTATGCTGGAAACATGGGGCATCCCCAGGACATTGGGATGCTTGCCACGGCTATAGAACGCCTTGAATCCGATGAAGGAATTCACTTTCTATTCATCGGTTCAGGCCCGAAGAAGAAAATACTTGATCAGCTGGTGGCGCGCGGCTTGAGAAACATTACTGTGCTGCCTCCCCGTCCACGATCGGCGCAAAACGAGTTTCTCAACGCATGCGATGTTGGTATCATTTCGCTTGTGCCTGGGATGCTGGGCTTGGCGGTCCCAAGCAGGACTTATAACCTAATGGCTGCGGGTAAGCCGATCGTGGCGCTGGTCTCAGAATCCTCAGAGGTGGCGAAGGTTGTTCGGGAGGAGAGAATCGGTTGGGTGGTAGAGTCGGGAGCGGTGGAGAAGACCGTGGAAGCGATTCAGGACGCTAGGAATAACCGACGACTGCTTGTTGAGATGGGCGCAAGAGGCCGGAGGGCTGCAGAGACGAAGTACTCTTCCGGGGCAATCCTCAGGCAATTCGAGGTTTTGCTGGGAGTACCGTGTCAAACTCAAGGTTCGGGAAGTACGCCTCCCTCGGTGTTTAGTCCGAAGTTTCCTCAAAGCTGAAACCTCTGAACGCTGAACGGTGGAGATTTACAGTGTGCTGGACAAAGCGAAGATTTGATGTCTTAATGGCGTTGCCCCTCTTGTTTCTGGCGTCGCCGCTGCTCATCACTGTGGCGATGCTGGTGAAAGCAACATCGAAGGGGCCGGTGCTCCATTGGTCGGATCGAGTCGGGCAGAACAATAAGATCTTCCACATGCCGAAGTATCGCAGTATGCGCATTGGCACCCCTCAGCTTCCCACTCACCTACTATCGGAC
Source organism: uncultured Occallatibacter sp. (assembly GCA_964408275.1). Taxonomy (GTDB): domain Bacteria; phylum Acidobacteriota; class Terriglobia; order Terriglobales; family Acidobacteriaceae; genus Telmatobacter. The sequence goes on along the minus strand of CAYOYX010000002.1, from coordinate 52,125 downwards.
CCTTCAATGTATCTGACACCAATCGGCAACTTCTTACGGCGGACAAGCCTCGATGAGTTGCCTCAATTGTTTAGTATCCTTATAGGAGACTTAAGTTTTGTAGGGCCGCGCCCCGCATTGTTCAATCAGGACGATCTAGTAAAGTTACGTACGGAGCGTGGCATACACAAGCTCGTACCAGGGCTGACTGGATGGGCACAGGTCAACGGCCGGGATGAGTTGCCGATTCCAATCAAAGTGCAATTCGACTATGAGTATCTACAGCGGCGATCTTTTATGTTTGATCTCCAGATCATTGGCATGACGGCAATTAAGGTTGTGCGCGGCGAAGGAATAAAGCATTGAGATCAACCCTGGCTGACTGTGGGGCAGATTTCGATTATGATTTTATTCGCAACTTATGCATGAATTCATCTCAAGTCCTCTGCTGGAATCTGTTGGATGGCTTGCGCAATCACATCGAAATAATTTACGAAAATGTGAGAGGATACTTGTGATCAGATCGTGGTTTTTATTTCGTAATGTTCGATTTGCAACTGTGTTGGCAGGACTACTTCTTGCGACTTACAGCCTGTGTGCCTCCGAACCGCCTGCCGCTCCTCAAAGCGCCGGACAGTCTGAGCGCGATACCAAGCCACCAGAGCCCGTTTGCGATTCTTCCACGTTGGGTTCACCGTACATTTCGGTTGATAGCTGGGTCTATCCAGCCGTGTGGCGGCTTTACTCGATGGGCTATATCGATCATGTTTATCTGGGTATGCGCCCGTGGACGCGCGTTAGTTTGAACCATATGCTTAGAGACCTTGGCACTCAGATTGAGAATGCCGATAATTATGGGGTCTCAACTGTAGGTGAGGCACAGGATATATACGCTGCTTTGACCCATTTCTTGCACTATGACACTAGTATGCAATGTCTAACGCAACAAGGCGGCGAGCATACTGAATCGATCTACTCCGTGGCCCGCGCCATCGGTGGAACTCCCCTGCGCGACAGCTTTCATCTCGGCTCGACGATCATCAACGACTACGGCCGCCCCTACGAAAGCGGATTCGATAACTACTCTGGAGCCAGCGGATATGCCACTGTAGGCCGCTTCGTGCTTTATGCGCGCGGCGAGTTTGAGGCCGCGCCCTCGGCCACCGGCTACTCCAATGCGCTGGCTCAGCAACTTGCCTCAGTTGACGAAACGACCAACTACTATGCCAATGCCAGCTACTTCATCCCCATCTATAACAGCAGCGGCGTTGTTGTTAGTTCTACTCCCGTCTTTCCTGCCACACCATTAATTCCGTTGAACCAGTTGTCCACCATCTCGCTTGGACCTATCCCATCTGCCACGAATGGTCGTGTGATGGAGGCGTATGTCTCAACGACAGTTGGTAATCACATCATTTCTTTCGGCAAGCAGGACGAATGGCTCGGCCCCGCACAAGGCGGCTCCTTTGCATACTCCAACAACGCGGAAAATATCTACGCCTTTCGCATCAATCGCATCGAACCGCTCCGCATTCCGGTGCTCTCTTTGCTTACCGGCCCCTTTCGCTATGAGTTTCTGGTTGGCCCGCTCAAGGGCCACATCTATCCTGCCGACCCGTGGGTGCATGCCGAGAAGTTCAGCTTCAAGCCCACGCGCAACCTGGAGTTTGGCTTTGAACGCACCGTAATCTGGGGTGGAAAAGATCACAGCCCCATTACGCTGCACTCCTTTCTGAAAAGCTTCCTAAGCACAAACGCCGTGGATAATGACCCGAAGTTCACTCCTGGTGATCCCGGCGCACGCTTTGGCACCTTCGATTTCACCTACCGTCTGCCTTATCTCAGCAACTGGCTGACCCTCTACGCCGACATGGAGGCGCACGATGCGCCAAGTCCCATCGCCAAACCCTCGCACGGCGCCTTTAGACCGGGCCTCTATCTCTCCCACTTTCCTGGCGTCCCGAAGCTGGATCTGCGCGTCGAGGGAGTCGATACGGATTCCTCTCTCTGCTCCTATTTATACGGTCCCAGTGAACCCTGTATCGATGTGAGCATCGGCGGTCTGTATCAGTACTGGGAGACCGTCCAGAGAGAGGGCTATACCAACCGGGGCCAGATCTTCGGCGATTGGATTGGCCGCGAGGACAAGGGAGGTCAGGCATGGATGACCTATCACCTGAGCGGCAATGAATGGCTTCAACTGGGGATGCGCAATCAAAAGGCCTCGAAAGACTTCATCCCCGGCGGCACCACACTGAACGACATAAACTTCCAGGCGGTCAAGCGTATCGGCAAGGATTTCGAGATCAACGGCAGTTTTTCCTACGAGCACTGGAAGGCCCCAATCTACACACAAGTTGGCGGCCAACAAACCGTGACCACTACCACCATACAACTCACTTGGTTCCCGGAGAGAAAAATCAATTTTTAGGAGTTCCTCAAGGATTGAGGTTTTGGCGAACGGCTTGATTTTGTGCAGACGAATTGCGGACAATATCTAAGCGTCTAGTGTACCTACTCTTAAATATAGTTCAGATGCGGGCCATCCTCCGACACACGCCCCATTAAATACTTCAATTAGTACTTTCTGAGCAAAATTGCTCACATTCCAATTCATTTTGGGCTCTGCGCTGTAATAAAGTTTGGGAAAAAACAGAATCTGTGAAAGAATGCAGAGATGATGCAGTTTCCCAGGATTATTCAGGGAGGCATGGGCGTGGGCGTTTCCAACTGGCGCCTTGCCAATGCCGTTTCCAAGCTCGGTCAACTCGGCGTCGTCTCCGGAACAGCGCTCGATTCGCTCTTTGTCCGTCGCCTTGCAGATGGCGACCCCGGCGGCCATATGCGCCGAGGCCTGGACGCCTTTCCTTTTCCTGAAATGGCACAGCGCATCTGGGACGAGTATTACATCCCCGGCGGCAAGGCTGCGGTCGCGCCCTACTCGCTGCCCCCGATGCATCAGCGCCGCGATGTGCGCAAAGTAGTCGAGTTGTGCATTGTCAGCAACTTTGTCGAGGTCTATCTGGCGCGCGATGGGCATAAAAAGCCTGTCGGCATCAATTTTCTGGAGAAGGTACAGATGCCGCACCTCGCGTCGATCTATGGGGCGATGCTGGCCGGCGTCGGCTATGTATTGATGGGCGCTGGGATTCCGCTGCATATCCCCGGCGTTCTGGACGCGCTTGCGGGGCTGCGTCCGGCTGTGTACCATTTGGCCGTCACGGGCGCAACTCAAGGCACCGATACGGCGATGAACTTCGATCCCGCCGATTACGTTCAGGGGCCGTTGCCGCAGCTTGAACGGCCGCGCTTTTTGGCTATCGTCAGTTCAAACACTCTGGCAACGACGATGCTGCGCCGCGCCACGGGCCGCGTGGACGGACTGGTCATCGAAAGCCCAACAGCGGGCGGGCACAATGCGCCGCCGCGCGGCAAGCTGACGCTGAACGCCAACGGCGAACCGGTTTATGGCGAACGCGACATGGTGGACATTGCAGGCCTGCGCGCGTTGGGCGTTCCCTTCTGGCTGGCGGGCGGCTACGGAAACGCCGAGAGTCTGCGCTCCGCGCTCGATCAAGGCGCGGCGGGAGTGCAGGTGGGCACGGCCTTTGCATTCAGTGAAGAATCCGGCATGAGGCCTGATCTGAAGAATGAACTGCTGGCGCAGGCGGTCTCCGGTTCCGGCGTCGTCTTCACCGATCCGCTGGCCTCGCCGACGGGCTTTCCCTTCAAAGTTGCGCTTCTGCAAGGCTCGTACTCCGATCTGGCGGTCGCCGAGGCGCGGACGCGGGTCTGTGATATTGGCTTGTTGAGGGAGTCCTACGTTACGCCGGAGGGCAAGATTGGCTACCGCTGCTCCGCCGAGCCTGTGGAGAATTTCGTCGCCAAGGGCGGCAAAGTCGAAGAGACGGTGGGACGCAAGTGTCTGTGCAATGCGCTGATGGCCAACATTGGACACGCGCAGACGCGCAAGGACGGCTCGGTGGAGCCGCCGCTCGTCACGATTGGCGACGATCTGAATACCGTCGCACAGTTCCTCGCTCCGGGGCGCACATCGTATAGCGCTGCTGATGTTGTGAAGTCGCTGCTCAGCCTCACCGAGCAGAGCGCAACAGTCGAGCAGGCCGAGCAGGCTCTGGCCGCCACAGTCTGACAACCAGTGTGCTTCTGTTTCCGATTCTTGGATTAAATCTAACGGCGAACCCCCGCCTATAAACTAGAAGTGTGACAGAAATCAAGGAGTATATCCGCCGCCTCCCCAAGGCCGAGTTGCACCTGCATCTCGAAGGCACGATTCTTCCCTCAACCCTTGTCGAGTTGAGCTCCCGCCACAACGCCAGGCCGCTTACGCTCGCCGAAGTCGAAGCCCTTTATCGCTTCACCGACTTTACCGGCTTTCTCGATGCCTTCCGCGCTGTCAGCCAACTGCTCGTCACCCCCGAAGACTACGAACTGGCCGCATGGCGCATGATTGAACATCTCGCCGCGCAGGGCGTCGTCCACGCCGAAGTCTTCATAGCCGTTGGCGTCATCTACCTCTGGCGCAAAGACAATCCCTTCGCCTTCGAACCGATCTTTGCGGCTCTGGAGCGCGCCCGCGAGCGCGGCCTGCGCGAGTTGGGTCTCTCGCTCTATTGGATATTCGACGCCGTCCGCCACTTTGACGTTGAGCAGGCCGAGCGCGTCTTCTTGAAGGCCGCCGAACTCCGCCCCGCGTATCCCTCCATTATTGGAATTGGACTCGGCGGAGACGAGCGCCGCCGCGGCTCCGAGGCATTCCATGCCCTGTACCAACAAGCTGCGCAGGCTGGGTTGAGACTCACCAACCATGCCGGCGAAACCACTGGCCCCGAAGCCATCCGTGAGGCTCTCGCCATCGGCAGCGAGCGCATCGGCCACGCCCTCTCCGCCGACCGCGACTTTTATCTTTTTGAAGATTTGAAGGAGCGCCAGATTCCTCTCGAACTGAATCTCACCTCCAACGTGCGCACCGGCCTCTGTCCCTCCTACGCCGCGCATCCGCTGCGCAAGTATTTTGACTCTGGGCTGCTCGTCTCTCTCAACTCCGACGATCCGGCCTTCTTCGGCTCTGATCTCGCCAACGAGTTTCTGCTCGCCCATACCGAACATGATTTCAACCGAGACGAACTCCGCCAGCTTGCAGCGAACTCCATCCGCTCCAGCTTCCTGCCCGAGGCGGAGAAGACCAAGTGGCTCTTGCGCATCGATTCCACCAGATAAACAGGGAAGGGAATCGCACCAAGCTCATTTGCCGGCGATACCTAAATACTGGCTCAAAAATTAACCCATGATCAGCGCATTGGACCGGTCATTGCTTTCTGACAAAGCCGTCTCGACGCAAGTGTTGTCCACAGACTGGCCGCGCAAGCTCAGAATCGAGCTACAAGCAAGTATCACCAGAAGCGGATCGAGCGGACGCATTCGGTATGCCTCTGGATGAATGAAGTAGTACATGATGGGAAATAGAAAAAGAACTCCGGCGTAGCGCACCACCTCGATAGGCCTTTGCTTCCATGCCAGAAACAGCCCCAGCACGCCGAGCAGTGTCATGCCCGTGGCGAACGGGATATTGGCCGGATCGGTCGGCTCCATCGCTAGATAGCGCGGATCGAAGCTCCAATAACCGGTCCAAAGATAAACGGCGCGGCGGGCGCACATCCATGCATACCAGCCTGGGTGGGCGTGAATGTATGCGCTGGCCTGTTGGGCTTTGTGGTCCATGTATGCGAGTTCGCCGGCATTGTATTCGGCCAGTTCCTTTGCATCATGCAGCGGGTGCATATCGTTGCTCGTCCAGTGCAGGTTATTGCCGTTGTTGCCCATCCACATCTCCAGGCCCATGCTGTCGCGCATGGGAATAAAGCGGTGAAAGACCACGGCGTTGCGAATCATCCAGGGCGAGATAACGGCGGCAAGCATGAGCGAGGCCGTCAGGCCCGGCAGTAGCCAGCGCTTTCCTGCGCTCGCCAGCCTCCATGCAGCCAGCAGCATCAGGAAGGGAATCACAATCAGAACGGAGGGTTCGGTGAGTCCGGCACAGCCGGCAAGAACTCCAAAGCCGGCCCATAACAGCAGTCGCGATGAGCCTTCCATCTCTTGCGCCAGATAGAGCAGCCACAATAGGCAGAGCATTAACAAGTGCGTGGACCATGCCCAGGCCGCCGAAAAGTAGATGCCGTTGGGAAAACATACCCATCCCCAGCCGGCCCACAATGCTGCGCGGGACCCGAAGCTGCGCCGCGCCAGCAGAAAGACGGGAATGCAGGCCAGAGCGTTGATCAGGCAGTCAAAAGCATGAATTGCAAAGATCGCCTGCGCGGTATGAATGCCAAAGAAGTGGAAGAAGACGGCCACGATCAACGGATAGACCGGCGGCATGATCGCTGAAGGCTGCGTTGAGAGAAACGGACTGCCGAAGCCGTGGCCGGTCACCAGCGCCCGCGCCACATTTCCCTGCTCCCATGCGTGAATGTGGTTGGCATCCATCAAATCCTCGAAGAGGAAACTGTTGAACGGAACCAGCGCCAAGCGAAGGATCAGCGCTATCAGCACCATCCATGCCAAAACGGGCACGGTCCGCAGTCGTCTATGTAATCTCTCTTTAAGGTTCATCTAACTCCTGTTTCAAACCTTGACGTGGAATCTTCAAAGACGATTACGCGGAATCATGAGCTTTGACCACCAGATTCATACTGATCGTTGTGCGAGTGAGCATTGGGGATGGCGACGGTAAGTCATTGGTGGAAGCAAACTCCGCTGTATGTTCCGCGCCTATCCACTCATAGGCGCCTTCAGCACGAATGCGCCGCCACGGTATCACTCCGGCAATAACAAGAACCAGAATGGCCGGTTCGATGGGCTGGCGATAATCCATCAACGGATGAGTAACGTAATAGGTCATAGGGAAAACGCAGATCAGCGCAAGATAAGGCCACAGGGCGGCGCGATTCCAGCGCCAGAAGCGCCGGATGCCACGCAGCATCAGCAGCGTTATCGAGCAAACATAAAAAATATTACCTGGCGAATAGGGCTGTTCCCGCAATTCTTCCGCCGATAAACTCCAATACCCAGTCCAGTAATACAAAACGCGACGCAGGGTTTTTTGGATCATAAACTCTGGATGTTGATGCAGGTAATCGACGGCCTGGGTGTGCTTCTCTTTAAGAAAAGCCGGCTCGCCCATCGAGAGCCATTTCTGCATCTCGACCGGATTGTTATTAGGATGCGCGAAGCTCGGATCCAGTGACGCATCACCGCCATTGTCGTCATAGACCTCCAGCCAGAAGTTGTCGCGCACCGGGCAGAGAAGGCCCAGGGCGCGATAATTGCGCACCGTCCACGGCGTGAGAACTGCGATTACAGCAATCGCGGTCAGCGCTCCATTCAGCAGCCAGCGGCGGTTAGACTGTCGCGTCTTCCATATCGCCAGCATCCACAAAAACGGCAGTGTGGAGAGCACTGAAGGATTGGAAAGCGCAGTCAGGCCGAAGAGCGCGCCCCAGCCCAGCCACGCCAGCGGCTTCGTTGTGGTGTGTATGCGCTGCGCGATGCAGAAGCACGTGGTAAAGAGCAGTCCGGTCAGCGAGTACTCCCAGACGCGTCCCGCGGAGAAATAAATTGCGAATGGATAAAACGCCCACAGCCATGCGGTTGCCTTCGCGCCGCGCTCGCCAAGTGAGTATTTTGCGCTGAAGTAGACAGGTATGCAGATCAGCGAACTCAGCAGGCTGTTGATCGAGAGCATGACAAATCCAGCCGTGACTGTATAAATGCCAAACAACCGGAAGACCAGAGAGAGAAGAAATGGATAGAGCGGCGGCTGCATCGCCGTCGGTCCGCTCCAGGGATAGTAAGGCGAGCTGAATCCGTGGCCGCTGGCCAGCGCGCGCGCAATCCAGCCCATCTCCCAGCCAAATTGTGGATGAGACAGGTACTCTTCCGCTGTTGGCAGATCGCGGTATACAAAACAAACAACCACCATGCGAATTGCGAATGCGGCAAAAATTATTGTCGGAAGAAGCCAGCGCGATGCGGTTATCTGTTCTTTTCGTGTATGCAATGCAGCGTGAGAGGCCATATTCTCCTGTGCGAAGAAAAGATGCGAAACTAAATGTTTCATGCCTTGTTGGGTGATAATGAGACACTCGCGGCGTCGGTGTAATACTCCACGTTCTGCTTCGAGGCAATTCCTCTTCCCGACTTATCGAAGATAGGCGCGTGGATCAGCCCCATCTTATGCGCGACAAACGCAGCCGTCGTGCTCAAGACTCCCATACCGTATTTCACGCTGCGCCGGAAGTTGATGGAAGACGCCTCCTTGAAGTAGCGCGTCGGGCAGGAGATTTCGCCAATCTGAAAGCCAAACATCACCGCCTGCGCAATCATCTGATTATCGAAGACAAAGTCGTCGGAGTTATCGAGCAACGGCAACGTCTCCAGCAGCTTCCGCGAAAATGCCCTGAATCCGGTGTGATATTCCGAGAGCTTCACGCCCAGAAAAATATTCTGAACCGCCGTCAGAATCCGGTTCGCGATGTATTTATAGAGCGGCATCCCGCCCTTCAGCGCACCCGTTCCCAGAATGCGCGAACCCAGCGCCATATCATATGCTCCGCTGGCCACCATTCCCGCAATTGCGGCAACCAGAGTCGGCGTGTATTGATAATCCGGGTGAACCATCACCACGATATCAGCGCCCGCAGCCAGCGCCTCGCGGTAACAGGTCTGTTGATTGCGCCCATAGCCGTAATTCGCGTCATGAACAAACGTGCGCACGCCCAGCCTCTTTGAAAGCGCAGCGGTTTGGTCGCGGCTGCAATCGTCCACCAGAATCTTGATGTCCACAACATCGGGAAGCCCGCGGACCGTCTGCTCCAGGGTCCATTCGGCGTTGTATGCCGGCATTACCACCGCGATTCGCTTGCCGTTGATCATGAACACTTCTCCTGGATTCCCACTAGTATTCTACCTGAGAACGGCCATCAAATCCCGTGTGATAGTTTGGATGTGGGAGTGAATTCCAGCACTATGCCTTCGATTTCATCATTTATCAAGCACCATTATCGCCACTTCAATGCCGCATCCCTCGTCGATGCGGCGGAGGCCTACAAAGCTCTGCTGGCCTCGGGCGGCAAGATGTTCGTCACCATCGGCGGAGCCATGAGCACTGCCGAACTCGGCCTCTCGCTGGCCGAAATGATCCGCCAGAACAAGATTCACGGCATCTGCTGCACCGGCGCGAATCTCGAAGAAGATGTCTTCAATCTGGTCGCCCATGATTTTTATGAGCGCGTCCCCCACTACCGCGATCTGACTCCCGCCGACGAAGCCAAGTTGCTCTCGCGGCACATGAACCGCGTCACTGACACCTGCATTCCAGAGATGGAGGCGATGCGCCGCATTGAGAACGAGGTGCTGAAGGAGTGGGTCCGCGCCGACCAGGCCGGCGAGCGCCTTTTCCCGCACCAGTTCATGTACAGGATTCTCCTCTCCGGCGACCTGAAGGCTTCCTATCAGATTGATCCCAAAGACAGTTGGCTGTTGGCCGCGGCCGAAAAGAATCTGCCAATCTTCGTCCCCGGATGGGAGGATTCCACCCTCGGCAATATGTACGCCGGCCACTGCATCTCAGGCGACGTAAAGAACGTCCACACCGTCCGCACCGGCATCGAGTACATGATGGAGTTGGCCGAGTGGTACACGAAGACAACCGCCGAAACGCCGCTAGGCTTCTTCCAGATCGCGGGCGGCATCGCCGGAGACTTCCCCATCTGCGTGGTGCCTATGCTGCATCAGGACTTGCAGCGCGAGCACGTGCCACTCTGGGCTTACTTTTGCCAGATCAGTGATTCGACAACCAGTTACGGATCTTACTCCGGCGCTGTTCCCAACGAGAAGATCACCTGGGGCAAGCTGGGCGAGAAGACGCCAAAGTTCATCATCGAGTCGGATGCCTCCATCGTCGCGCCGCTGCTCTTTGCATACGTTTTGGGTTGGTAGAAACCTCGAAATTCTCTTCCAAATAGCCTGCATCGAAGGATGCGGGCTATTTTGCGGATGCCGAAAATACTTGCAAAGTCTGGAAAATCAGACTAGACTAGACCTAGTCAAGAAAAGGAGACTCCTCATGCCCACCGTAAACATCTACGAAGCCAAGACTCAGCTCTCCAAGCTCGTCGATCTGGCCTCCAGCGGCACGGACGTGGTGATTGCGCGCGCGGGAAAGCCAGCGGCGAAGCTCACCTGCCTCAACAAGAAAGATAAACGGCTGGCCGGAATGGGCGCGCTGCAAGGAAAGGGCTGGATTGCGGACGACTTTGATGCGCCGTTACCCGATGAGATTCTGGCCGAGTTCGAAGGTCGATAATGCGGATTCTGCTGGATACGCACATCTTCTACTGGTGGTTTTACGAGCCTGAGCGGCTCTCCCGTAAGGCCTTCAAAACGATCAAAGGAGCCGACGAGGTTTTTGTCTCATCGGCTTCGATATGGGAGGTTGCAATCAAGGTTCGTCTGGGCAAGATGGACGCCAATCCCCAGCAACTTTTCGATCAGATCAAAGTAAACGACTTTCAGGAACTTCCCGTCTACTCCCGCCACGCGATTCTGGTTGCGACGCTGCCTCTTCACCACACCGACCCGTTCGACCGCATTCTCATTGCTCAGGCCCTCAGCGAACCGCTGCATCTGGTTACGGTGGACGCGCAGTTGCAGCCTTACAGCGAACTGGTGCTCATGGTCTGAATAGCCCGATCTGTTGCGACCAGCGGAACTAATCTCAAATTTCCTTCGTACTAATGCTGTATGGAATGTGCGGGTACATTAAGCTGGAACGGGATGGGGCTGGGGTGGCCAACTAATCACCCCAGCGACGAAGACCTGTCGCTGGGGACCCCGATCAACCGCCGCGATCTGGAGGTACGGCCTGAGAAGACCGCAACTCCCAGTCCGCGGCTGATTCCTGAGAGCAAAACACTTCCACCCGTTGTTTGTCCGGTGAGCGGGGAGGCAGCTTCGTTGCAGATCGGCAGCTCACAGGACGCGGCATATATGGTGCGCCGCTGCATGGCCGGCGACTCCGGCGCGTGGGCTGAACTGGTTCGCGCGCATCACCGCCGCGTCTACGGTCTTTGCTACCGCTTTACCGGCAACGCCGCCGACGCGGAAGACCTGACTCAGGATGTGTTTTTGAAGTTGTACACGAACCTTGCCAGCTTCGATCTGAAACGCGGATCGTTGCAGGTTTGGATTACCACCATGACCCGCAACCTGCTGGTGGATCACTTCCGGCGGACTCGGAATCTGCGGGCGACGGCTTCGCTCGACGACGGCTGGAATGAATCGGAGAACCTGAAGCCGATCGACCGGCTTGAGGCGCGCGGACGTTCGCCGCTTGAGACGGTGGCCGGCAACGAACTGGCGAAGATGGTGCAGGAGGCTCTAGCGCGCGTCTCCGTTGATCTGCGCGAGGTGGTAATTTTGCGGGATTTGCAGGATATGGATTATAAGGAGATAGCTCAGGTGCTCGGTATTCCCGAAGGAACGGTCAAATCCCGCATCAGCCGGGGCCGTGCGGAACTGGCGCGGCAGCTTGAACGTAATCAACAGGAGGTGATGTAAATGGCGGAGCGCACACTCAATTCGAAGTCCACAGCCTGCCGCGAGTGGGAGCCGCTTTTGGCCGACGCGCTGGACGGGCTGCTGAAGCCTGCTCAGGAAGCGGCATTTTCCGCCCACATAGCCGTCTGTCCTGCATGCGCCAAGCTCTTGGATGAGGCGCGCAAGGGAAGCGAATGGCTGAAGTTTCTCGCTCACGAGCCGGAGGTTCCGGCTGGACTGGTAGACAGAATTCTTTCACAGACCGGGCCGGGAGTTGCAACCGGACATCTCTCCGGCTACGGGTTGGCTCTCGGACATGAATCCCAGGTCCCCAAAAGCGAGGGACCTGGGGCACCCAGTTTTATTCCTAACTGGCAGCGTCCAGGCTTCATCGGCTTCATTCGCCGCTTTGCAGAGCCGCGCCTGATGATGACGGCTGCGATGGCCTTCTTTTCCATCGCGATGACACTGAACCTGACCGGCGTTCGATTGGGCAGCCTGCGTCTCAGTGGTCTGCGCCCCGATGTGCTGAGATCGTACATGGAGCGGAAGCTCACGCTGGCCTCCACACCGCTCGTTCGCTACTACGATCACTCGCAGTTGGTTTATGATCTGCGAACGACAGTGCGTGAACTGCGACAGACGACGCAAGACCAAGGCGGCGAGCAGCAGAGCAAGCCATCCGAGTCTGCTCCCGGCGAATCGAAGCAGGCTCCCGTTCAAGAAGACAACGATCCCTTGCAGGCGTCACTTGCCATTCACAACCACCCCGCGCACTCCTGCGGCTCCCAAAGTGAAAGGAGCACACGATGGATTGCGTAAATCACAGTGGCGTCGGCGCGGCGGCTTATTGCCAGAACTGCGGCAAGCCGCTCTGCGCTCAGTGCGTTGCCGCGGGAGTGCTGAGCCATAGCACCGGCGGGCAGATTCTCTGCGATGCCTGTTTCGCATCCTGGCGGCAGTACTACCATCCGCCCTTTGTTCCGCTTCACGCGCACCGGCCCAATCCCGCCGCGGCCGCCGCGCTGGGCGTGATCCCCGGCGTGGGCGCAATGTACAACGGCCAGTTCTTCAAGGGCTTCATTCACGTGGCCGTCTTTGCCATCCTGGTCAGCATTGCAGACCATAATGACTTCTTCGGCATCTTTGTGGCCGCGTGGGTCTTTTACCAATGCTTCGAGGCTTATCATACCGCCCGCGCATTGCGCGACGGACAGCCCGTCCCTGATCCGCTGGGATTGAACGATCTGGCCGGTCGTCTGAACTTTGGAACGCAGATGAGGGCAGAGGCACAACCAGGCGCCGCAGAGACTCCCATCCCTCCTGATCCGCAAAGTCAGGCAACCGGCTTCTCTGCGTCTCCGTCCACTGGCGAGTCTCCGCCGCCTTATCCGCCGCAGTACGCGCCGCCTTACTATAGGCACCACCACGCACCTGTTGGCGCTGTCGTTTTGATTGCGCTGGGCCTAATATTTTTGTTGGGCCAATTGCATATCTTCCATGAACGAATTGTGAAGTTTGCCTGGCCGCTGATGCTGATTGCGCTGGGCGTCTGGTTGATTGTCCGCCAATTTGAAGAGACAAAAGGAGCTTCCAAATGAGCCTTTACATTCTGATTCACCGTCTGCGCTGGCCGACTGTTCTCCTACTGACTGGAGGCATTGCTCTGCTCCGTCAGCTTGGTATCGTTGACCATTTTTGGCATTGGTATTTCCCGCTCCTGCTGATTTTGCTCGGCGTGCTTATGCTGATCGAGCGGGCAGCGATGGCCTATGAAGGCGATTATCAGGCAATGCCTTCTCCCGGCGCGCCGCGCTCCGGCTGGGCCGATTACAGGGCCACAGCGGATATTCCCGCTTACCCCGGGCAACCGGAGCCTTTCATTCCGCCGCAACATCGGGAGGATCCCGAGAAGGATGCAGAGGGAGGTTCGCGATGAGCACACCGCCGAATATGCCGCCGGGGGGCGCACCGCCGCCCTTTCCGCCCTTCGACAAGCACCAGCAGCGCCTCCAACGCGAACAGAAAAAGGCCGCATGGCGCACGCAGCGAGAGGCGTGGAAGGCCCAATGCCGCGCGTGGAAGACCAATTATAAAAGCATCTACGGCCCCCGCGTTCCTTCGATGGTTGGCCCCGTTATCCTCATCGTCATCGGCGTCGTCGCTTTGCTGTTGATGACCGGTCGCCTGAATGCCGCCCAGTTCTGGGCGTGGAACAGCCGCTGGTGGCCGCTGATGTTGATCATCGCCGGTCTGGCTCTGCTTGCCGAGTGGGCGCTCGATATGCGTCGCGGAATCCCGGTGCGGCGCGGCGGAGGTGTCATTCCGATTCTCATTCTCTTTGTGCTCTTCGAAATCGGCGCCGCGGGATGGAATCATCTGGGAACGTGGCGCACTCCCTTCGACGATAATAATGACAACTTCTTCAATTCCTTTGGCCAGCCCCAGCACGATCTCGATCAGCAGTTGCCGGACCTGCAGGTTCCGGCCAATGCCTCGATTGAAATCGAGAATCCGCGCGGCGACATAAGCATCACCGCGGAGGACAGCACCGCCGTCAAGGTTCAAGCGCATGAAGTGGCCTACGCCGGCTCCGACGCGGACGCCAAAAAAATCTTCGACGCCGAAGCCGCGCATCTCACTGTCAGCGGCAGCGCTGTGCTCATCCACTCGGAGAGCAACCCCAACGGTCGGCTCAACCTGACCATCTCCGTGCCGAAATCCGCCCACGTCTCCATCGAATCCGGCAAGGGCGACGTCACAGTGGCCGGCCTCGGCGCGGGGCTTAGCGCCTCTGTGCATGGGGACTTGCACCTCAGTGAAATTACCGGCGCGGTCGATGTCCGCTTCAAAGGCAACCACGATTTTTCCGCGCACGATATGCAGGGCGATCTCACCCTCAACGGAAACATCTACCACCTCACCGTCTCCGATCTCAAAGGCAAGCTCTCACAAAACGGAGAAATAGGCACCCTGGGCGATGTGCATCTGGAGAATATCTCCGGCGCGATTCATATGCGCACCGCAAAGAGCGAAGTGGAAGTCGCCGATCTGCCCGGCGATTTGACGCTCGATCCCGATGACCTGCACATCAACGAAGCCAAAGGGCCGGTGCGCGTCGCAACGCACTCCAAAGACATCGATCTGAACCAGGTCTATGGAGACTGCACTGTGGAAGACAACCACGGGACAATCTCTGTGGAACCGGCGGGAGCATTCAACATCGATGCGAAAAACGGCAAGGGCGACATCGAAGTAACGCTGCCTCCCAACGCCTCGGCTACGGTCGATGGCCGAACACACAACGGAGATATCCTTAACGCCTTCGGCCTGCCCGTCAGCGGCGAAACCAACAAGATCATCAGCGGCAAGATTGGCTCAGGCGCAATTAAAATCTCGCTGATCACCGATGTGGGCGACATCAGCATCAAGAAAGGTCCAGCCTTTCCGTCCGCGCCGCTCGCGCATACACCTGCGCCCACCCCACCCGCCAGCCCCAAACAGCCGATGCTCAATGTTCCGCCCTATCATCGGGTTCCCGACATCTCCAAAGAGCCACATCTGAAACCCTCGTCGGAGTTGCCGCCTAAGCCCGTAACGCAGTAGGAGTATTTCCGCTGGCTTACAGAGCCTTGCGAACAGCATCATGAAATGCGGGCCGGACAGCGCGAATCAGTTGGCTCTGGCGATCAGGCCATGTCCGATTCGTCAGCAGCGCAATGGCGATCCCGGCCTCCAGATCGATCCACAGCGAGCAGCCGCTGAAGCCTAGATGACCAATGGAACGAGGCGAAAAATGACGGCCTGAGGAGGAGTTTTCCGAGGGCGTATCCCAGCCCAGCGCCCGCGAAGATCCTGGCGGCTCTTGCCGCTGCGCGAAGAGATCGACGGTCGCCGCATTAATTATGCTGGATCTTCCGTTGGCGGCGGCCAGAATCTCACGGGAAAAACGCAACAGATCAGGCACGTTGGAAAAGACTCCTGCGTGTCCTGCTGCACCTCCCAGCAGCCATGCGTTTTCATCCTGAACTTCGCCTTGAATTGTGCGATGGCGAAAGGTGGTGTCCTCTTCAGTGGGCGGAATGAGGCTTCGCGTCTCGGCGGGAGGATTAAAGCGTGTAGCCGACAAGCCGAGCGGCTGGAAAATCTCGCGGCTTACCCAAGTTGCGAGAGGTTTGACGGTCAGCACTTCCAATGCCTTGCCGAGCAGGACGAAGCCGGGATCGGAGTATTCGGCGCGCGCGCCCGGTTCGGCCCCCAGCGGCAGCTTCATGCAGGCTTCGAGTAGAGCCTCGGAAGTGGCGGCTGTGCGGAAGAACTCGACATATCCTGCCAGCCCGGAGTTGTGTGCCAGCAGATGGCGCAGTGTGACGCGGCGGGCAGGCGAATCCGCGGGGCGGCCTGCGACGAAGCCAGGAAGCAATTCGCTCAAAGGCATCTCCAAGCGCAACTGGCCGCGCTGGTGGAGCAGCATCGCAGCGGCGGTAGTCGCGACAACCTTGGTGATGCTGGCGATGTCGTAAACAGTTTCCGGGGTGACGGCTGGAGAGCCTTCGTCGTAGGTGAAGCGGCCCAGCGCGCCGGAGAACACTACTTCACCCTCGGCCAGCACCCCAAAGGCGCAGCCGGGAAAAGCGCGAGCGGTGATGGCTTCGTCCATCACGCGGCTGGCGGCGACGAAGCGGTTATCTGGGCAACCGGAAGTAATTTCGGAATTCATCGCTATCTGCATGGTACCGCTATGGGGGCCAAAAATTCTGCTTGACCAACTTGACCAACTCGACGAAAAAGTCCATAATTTGAATTGAGGAAGATTGGTATGGAAGCTCTGTCTGGCCCTATTGACGATCCGGAGCAGGCTCCGTTGGAGCACAAGATTTTTCGGAAGTTCGGGCAGAATGTTCTGGGAATTACCATTCATTCCGACGGTTGGGAGAAGGATATTCCACTGGAGTATTTTCAGGACGAGGACGACAAAGATCCCTTTGAGGTTGGAGGTTGCAATGGGTAGCACACAATTGAATTTGTACGAAGCCAAAACGCACCTTTCCAGCCTTCTGGAGCGGGTAGCGACAGGCGAAGAGTTTGTGATTGCCAAGGCGGGTAAGCCGATGGGGCGGTTGGTTGCTCTGGCAGCCGATCCGAAGCAGGCGCGCAAACCTGGCCAGAATCTGCTGGGAATAACATATATTGCCGAGGACTTTGACGCGCCGCTGCCGGAGGATGTACTCCAGGATTTCGGGCTATAGAGAATGAAACTGCTGCTCGATACGCACGTCTTTCTCTGGTGGGATGCGGATGATCGCAAATTGCCGGAGGAACTTCACGCGGCCATTGCCTCGCCGCAGAACGAGGTCTACGTCAGCGCAGCGACGGTTTGGGAGATTGCCATCAAGCGATCTTCGGGAAAGCTGAAATTTGCGCGGTCTATTGGGAAATCCATTGAAACTCATGGATTCCGGCCTCTTTCTATCACTGTGGAACACGCTGAGTGGGCTGGCGGACTTCCGCCACTGCATCGCGACCCATTTGATCGATTGCTGGTGGCGCAGGCCCACTTGGAGGGTTTAGTATTGGTCACTGTCGACGAGCAGATTTTGCGCTATCAGGTGCCGCACTTATAATGCCCAAAAAAGCAGCTACTCCAGTGGCAGAGCTTCGATGGAGAACAAACTGCTGAGTTTCTTACAATCAGCCAGAAACGGTTTTGCTTATTGCAAAATATTGCTTGAGCCAGTCATCGCGGCGATGAAGCTCGAATGAGTTGGCAAGAATCAAACAATTTGCTCCGTAAGACGGATTGATTTCCAAAATCTTCCACCCTTGTAGTCGTGCTTTTTCCAGTAGATTTGCGCCTTGTATTTCTCCTGTAGAGACTGTTCTTAATGCATACAAGCATTGAATATCTCGAAGAAAAACCTCTTCGGTGTCGCGTATCAAGACCTCGAAAATAATATTTCCAGACTTGATCCCATCGATGGCCTGTTCTGCTACTCCATCTGCGACGAACACAAACCGTTCCCGTTCTTTTGTTGACAGAAAAACGTGTGTGGTCTTGGCATCTATCCACAGTCCTTCAAACCAGCCGTCATGGAACTCGCCGTATTCCCTCATCTGCCGTTGGATGTCCTTAAACCGCTGTTCCCTGCTCCCAGCCCTACGTAATATCCTCAGTGTCGTAAATCAGGCCGCCGCGTTTTTTAGGGACGCCGTGGACGCTGCTGAGCAGGTCTTCGACTACATCTTCAAGCTGGCGCTGGCTTTCTATGACGGCGCTCATGCTCTTCAACTCTTCCGGCTCAATGACGCGCTCGACGAGAGCGATGGCGTGGCACTGGGCTACGTTGTCGAGGTTGAGGCCCTCCGGGGTTTTGGCCTTGATGCTGACCTGATCGGTGCCCAGGCCGAGCAGATCGGCGATGCGGGCGCGCATCTCGCTGGAGACGGGAGCGATCTTGGGCGCGGCCAGGATCAGCGTGGCGTCGATGTTGACGATGCGGTAGCCGGCGTGTTGCAGCGCATCCACGGCCAGATTGATAAAGACGGCCGAGTCGGCGTCCTTCCAGCGCGGATCGCCGGGGGGAAAGTAGGTGCCGATGTCGCCGGCGGCGATGGCTCCGAGCAGCGCGTCTGTAACGGCGTGCAGCAGCACATCGCCGTCGGAGTGGCCGGCCAGGCCCTCCGGGTGATCCAGCGTAAGTCCGCCGATGCGCAACGGTATGCCCGCCTGGAAGACGTGCGAGTCATAGCCTAATCCGATCCGTATTTCCATGGTTTCCGTGCCTGTCCTTGAGAGCTAAACGGCAACGCGCCAAATCTTATCCTAATCTTTGATTGAAACAAAAACCGAAAAAAACAGCCCTGGGTACATTGAGTTGCAACCCTGACCGGCCTTACCATGTTCGTGGTCTTCAATCTCAGCGCGCGCGCTGGCTAAGATAAAACTCAGCCAGTGCAAGGTCTCCCGGTTGTGTAATCTTCAAATTGATCTGTGTGCCGGGTACGACGGCGACAGCGTGACCGGCGCGCTCTGCGACCGAGGCCTCATCCGTGCCGATGAAGCCATCGGCGGCGGCCTCTGCGAAGGCGCTCTGGAGCAGTCCATAACGAAAGCCCTGCGGGGTCTGCGCCAGCACCACAAACTCACGCGGAATGGTCGAGGTAATCAGCGCGCCGTGCGCGGTCCGCTCGACTTGTTTAATCGTATCCACGGCGGGCATTCCCACGATGGCCGCGCCATGCGCAATCACCGCGTCGATAGTTCGCTCGATAGTCGCCGCGTCTATCAGAGGGCGCACCGCGTCATGCACCAGAACAACGTCATCCGGCTCGGCGGGCAGCGCGGCCAGCGCGTTGGAGACGGACTGCTGGCGGTGGTCGCCGCCTTCGACGACATGAACGCGATTGATGAAGCCGAACTCGGCGGCATACTCGGCAATCTGCGCCTGAACGCGCTCCATCTCCGTCGGTCGCACGGCCACATAGATCGCCGTCACCCGCTCGACCGAGGCGAAGGCGCGCAGCGAATGAACCAGGATGGGCAGCCCATCGAGGAGAAGAAACTGCTTGGGCTGCGGCCCGGCCATCCGGGTTCCCAGCCCCGCAGCGGGGAGAATCGCAAAAACCTGCATACGGGTTGGAGTATACAACGAAGCGGCGCGTAGCGGAAACAGAAGCTCGTCTGACGCACTGAAGGGCACAGGCCGAAGCCCGTACCCTTCAGATAATCAATTTGTCTGAAAACATCCGTTTGTGCTGTGGGATGTCGGTTAGCTTCCCAACGGATGCTCGGCGTAGTGGAGCAACACGGCCACGGCGCAACTGGTGAGTCGTGTCTCGGCTGAGTCGGCGCGGCTGGTGAGGATGGAGGGCACGCGCGCGCCCAGGACGATGCCAGCCAACTGCGCTCCGCCCAGATATTCAAGCTGCTTGGCGAGCATATTGCCGCTTTCGAGGTCGGGGACGACGAGAATGTCGGCCTGGCCGGTGACGGGCGAAACCAGCCCCTTGATCTTGGCGGCCTTCGCGCTAACGGCGGTGTCAAAGGCCAGCGGACCGTCGAGGATGCCGCCGGTGATCTGGCCGCGGTCGGCCATCTTGCAGAGCGCGGCGGCGTCGAGCGTGGATTTGATCTTGGTGCTGACTGTCTCGACGGCGGAGAGCAGCGCAACCTTAGGCTCAGGGATGCCGAGGGCATGAGCCAGATCGATGGCGTTCTGCACGATGTGAATCTTGTCCTCAAGCTCCGGCGCAATGTTGATGGCCGCGTCGGTGATGAGCAGGGTGCGCGGATAGGCTGGCGTATCCATAACGAAGACGTGGCTGATGCGGCGATTGGTGCGCAGGCCGGTCTCGGCCTTCATAGCCACGCGCATCAGTTCGTCGGTGTGCAGACTCCCCTTCATCAATGCCTGCGCTCCGCCGCCCGCGCGGCACATGGCCACGCCCAGTTCCGCGGCCTTGCGCTCAGTGTCGGCCTGGAGAATGGGATAGGGGCTGATATCGACGCCGATCTTGGCGGCCAAAGCCTTCATCTCGGCTTCGTCGCCGATGAGCGTAGGAATAATCAGGTTCTCTTCTGCGGCTTCGACGGCGCCCTTGAGCGCCACGCCGGAGAGCGGCCAGACGACGGCGGTGGTGATGGCCGGCAGATCCTTGCAGCGCTCCAGAAATTGATGAAAGACGTGGAAGTCGGCGGGATGGCCAACCAGCGGGTCAACGGCTACGGCTTCAGCAAGCCCTGCAAGATCGCTCATGGGTTTCTTCTCCTGGCCTGCGCAGTGGGAAGACACGCAGACCGCTATATAGATTGTCGGCTAACGGCGGGAAAGTCACTGTGCCTGAGGTCACAAACCGGGTCGGCGTACCGCATGGCGGGATTATATGACTCTGCCAAAGCTGAAACGCGTCGGGCGATAAAAGTTGCTGAGACAATCGAGCCGGAGGCGGGAGATTTCGCCGTATACAAGGCCGCTATGCGATGTGGCGCAGGCTGTATTCGTCGCTGCGTGACTTGAAATAATCACCTGCGGCGGACAGATATATCGGCGAATGAAGAATTTGTGATGTTTCTGCTCTTACAGTAAAACAATCAGTTGACGCGCGATGGGCGGAAGCGTAGATTAAGCGCACACGGGAAAGGAGGATGATCCAGCTGATGACAAAAAACGATTCGAGTTGTAGCGTACGTGAGGTGACTGAGGCCTAGGGCATCGCGCCCCGGACCCCGATAATCGCCTTTGTGGAGTGTTTGGCCGCATGGGCGTAACCGCATCTTCACAGTCAGATGCAACCCTTAGCCTGATGCGCGTGGCAATTCTTTCACAAGCGCGACGAAGTTCGTCGCCGAAGGAATCCGGCTTGCCGGATGCTGTCACGAACGATCATGGCCTGGGAGCGGAAGTGAAGATGCAGGGGCAATCGCTTAAGCGCGATGGCCTTAGTCCAATACCAACAGATCACCGCGACGGCCTGGGCACTGCGCTCAGGCCGCCGTTTTTTTTTGCGAAAGAAAGTGCAGTCCATTACGGGACAAGAAGAAACTGGGACGGGAAGCGCATCTTTCCGAGGATGTGGTCGGCCTGCGCAGTGCATTGCATGGTATCTGTTGAATGACGGGAAGATTAGTCATTCAGCGCAGCGAGGAGTAGAGCAGTGGACCTTGACAATGCAATTCAGAAGCACGCCGAGTGGAAGTTTAAATTTCGCGGCGCCATGCACAACAATGAGCAGTTGGATGCAGCCGCGATCAGCAAAGACAACAACTGCGAGATGGGCAAATGGCTTCACGGTGAGGCGAAGACGCTGTACGGACAGACTGCCGGCCAGGCGAAGTGCCTTGCCGATCATGCGGCCTTTCATGTGGAAGCGGGCAAAGTTGCCGCGGTGATCAATGCGCGGAAGATAGAAGAGGCCGAGCGCATGATGGCGCCGGGATCGGCCTACGATCAAGCATCAAAGCGGGTTGGCGTCTCCATTATTGAATTGAAGAACGCGATTCACAGTTAGTGGCTGCTGCGATAGACTCAGGCCATGCGTGTATTTGGCATCGATTGCGGAACGGAGATCACCGGCTATGGCGTCGTGGAGCCGGACGAGACAGCACGGCAGCCGCGTCTGGTGATGAAGGCGATGGGCGCGATCCGGCTGGTCAAGAGCAAGACGACGGCCGAGCGGCTCAAGCAGGTCTACGACGAGCTAAACGCTGAGTTGGAGCGCTGGCGGCCGGATGCCGTCGCGATCGAAGAGGTCTTCTATTCGGTAAACGCCAAGTCGGCGCTGAAGCTGGGACAGGTACGGGGCGTGGCGTTGCTGGCCGCGGCGATGCAAGGGCTTCCGGTGGCCGAGTATGCGCCGTTGACCATCAAGTCGAGCGTAGTGGGCTACGGGATGGCCAAAAAAGAACAAGTTCAGTTTATGGTGGCGCGCCTGCTTGAACTGGCCGAAGCACCGCAGCCGCCCGACGCCGCCGACGCGCTCGCCGTCGCTATCTGCCATATTCACACGGCGCAGACGCTTGAAGCGCAAGGGGCTGAACGGCGCTAAACGCTGCCGCGCATTACCTCCGTGCAATCTCACGCTGAATAATCAACAATAAATCTCCGATATTCCTTTTATGCGTCTCTCTGCAGTCCTTTCATCAGGAGCAATCTGCGAGATTGCGCCGCCGTATACGGCCAGAGGGAGGACGAGATGGCGGGCAGAATCAGATTTTTCGTGGCTACGGCCAGCCTAATTATTCTCAGCGCCTGCGGCGGCAGCAGGAACGATCCCAATGGCAATACCAACCCCGCGCAACCGCCGCCGACCGATTCCGTCACCGGCACAGTGCAATTCAAAGGCGCACCCCTGGCCGGTGTTACAGTGACTCTCTGGCTTACAAATACGAATTCGATCGTGCAGACGGCGACAACGGATGCGAGCGGCGACTACAGTTTCTCGGGCGTCTCTGCCTGGGGAAATGTAAATGCTGTCTATCAGCTTTGGGCAAGCAAGACAGGCTATGGTTTCTATCCCTCGGTGGGCAGCGGCGCCGAGGTGATTCGATTCGATCATACCGGCAATTATCAAGGCAATGGCATGACTGATATTGGAATCTACTTTACTGTGATTCAATACACGGCTTTGCCAAACGACTCGCTCAGCGGGGCTAATTTCGCAGCTTATGACGGCAGCAATCCGCTGGTCAGCATTCCCGCCACGGGGCAGAGCACGAGTTATGCAAGCGGGGATGATGGAGCCAAGAAAAAGGGAGTTGCATGGCCGGCGACACGATTCACCGATAATCTGAACGGGACGATCACCGATCATCTGACCGGATTGATCTGGTTGCAGGATGCGAGCTGCTTCGGCCCAAGTTTGTATGCTACGGCAATCGCGGATGCCAATCAGCTTGCCAGCGGAGCTTGCGGACTTACGGATGGATCAAAGGCGGGCGACTGGCGTATGCCCAACGTGATTGAGTTAGAGAGCCTGATGGATGTATCGGAGAGTAATCCGGCGCTGACGGCGGGCAATCCATTTACTCATGTTTCAGAGGGAATCTACTGGACATCTACGAGTTACTTTGGCGGAGAGTATGGATCACCGGAAGCATGGACAATCCAGATGAGCGACGGAAGATTCATCAATGATTATGTCAACAACGTAAAGAGCAGTTCGAATAATCAGGTGTGGGCGGTTAAGGGTACAGGCAACGGAGGCGCGATCAAGCTGCAATCGACGGGGCAATATGTGAGTTATCTCGCTGGCGACGATGGAAGCTACCAGATAGGCGCGCCTCTGACCTTTGAGCGCTGGGTCGATAACGGCAACGGAACAATCACAGATACAGTCACAGGGATGATCTGGCTGAAGATGGCGAACTGCATCAATGACACATGGTCGAATGCGCTGGCGACCGTCAGCACGCTGGCCAGCGGGCAATGCGGATTGACGGACGGCTCGACGGCAGGCAGTTGGAGAATGCCGAACCGGAATGAAATGCAAAGCCTTGCAGACAGGAACGTGAATAATGAAGCTGACTTTTTCGATCACACTTATTTAAACTTCGACGGCACGACCTTCCGCCCGCCAATCTTCACCAACTTTATGAGTTATCAGTATTACTGGACCTCGACGACGGATGCGGCCAATACCAGCGAGGCGTGGACGGTCTTCAGTTGCGATTTTGGAATCTACGACACGCTGAAGGCGAATGTGGGTTACACGCTGGCGGTGCGCTGAAGGCTTGAACTGCGGTAGACCGCGGCGAGGCTCTCGATAGACAAGGACTCGGCGCGGACCTGAGAATCGAGGCCGGCCTCGGCGAACGCGTCGGCGACTGCTGTGGATGCAAACCCGGCGGCGCGCAGGTTGTTGGCCAGCGTCTTGCGCTTCTGATGAAAGCATTGGCGGACGAAGCGCAGGAAGCCGGCCTCTGCAACTCCTAACTCGACAAAGCGCGGTGCAAAACGCCAGCGGAAGACGGTGGAGTGCACCTGGGGCGGCGGGCTGAATGCGCTTGGCGGCAAGGTGAAGAGCCGTTCGGCAGGCCCGTACATTTGCACCGTGACGGAGAGCAGGCCGTAGTCGCGCGATCCGGGCTGTGCGACGACGCGGTCGGCGACCTCGCGCTGCACCATGAGGACGGCGCGGTCGAGCGCGGCGTGGCTGGCTGCCAGCTTGAGCAGGATCGGCGAGGTGATGCCGTAGGGCAGATTGCCTACGACGAGCAGGCGCTCGCTTGCTGCTGCTGCTGCGAAATCGAATTGCAGGATGTCCTCTTCTACCACGTTGACGCGGGCTGAGGAGTCGAGCAGAAACTGAACACGCAGTGCGGCGGCGAGATCGCGGTCGAGTTCGACTGCGAGCACGTGAGCGGCGCGGGCGGCAAGCGATTCTGTAATTGCGCCGCGGCCAGGGCCAATCTCGACAACCGTGCGTCCGGCAAGATCGCCTATTGAGGCCGCGATGCGCTGGATGGCGCCGGAGTCGATGAGAAAGTTTTGGCCGAGCTTGGGTTTGGCTGGCATGGCTTATTTGATGGTAGATGACAGACCCAGAGTCTACCTCATCATTGCCATTCAGGATGAGATAGACTTTAGAGCTTTACTAGTACGCGCACCTTGCGCCGATAAACGAGGCCAGCCAAAACGAGGAATCCAGTGCCGAAGAGCATCAGAGAGCCTGGTTCGGGAGTGGTATCCGGTGGGTCATCCATGGGATCAGCCAGATTGCTGAGATTTGTATATACGCCGTTATCTGCCCACTGGTAGACGCCATCCTCCGAGTAGAGATTGAAGTACAAGCCGTCCACATCAAAGAGGACGCCGTAAGTGTCCAGAGTCGGTGTCGCGCTCGGGGTCAGCAGATTATCGTATGAAAATCCATTATTAGGGAAATAGGCTGTGTTGGGGCCGGTTCCATTCGGGTCGGCGTAGACCGAAGTGTTGAAGCTGACTGGAGCGGTGATGTCGGAGCCTGCCGAATCAATGATCCCTGCTACGCTCGTGATCTGATATACGCCGGGATCGCCAGCGACGGAATTAGCAGTGTATGTGATCGTGGCGTCGAAGCCGGAGCCGTCATATCCATAGGTAAACTGATCGGCCGAGGCTCCAGTGGCAAGTACAAAAGCCGTTACCACAGCCAGTGAAACGATCGCGAGTTTATTCATAGTACCGCCCTTTCCTTCCTGACAGCTTGCATAGTGAGAATGAGCAGTCAGGAGTTAGAGAATATAGATAAGAACACTCTAAGAATAGGTCAAGAGTTCTTCGGGGACGAGAAAAATCATGCGCGGGAGCCTAACCCGCAGTAATCAATATTTGAGCCGAAGTCACTTGGATTCAACGCGGAAGTTACCAGGCCGCTCAAGGTGATAGCTTATTGTTGGATTGGGGAGATTTTCATGCGTATTGTGATTGCCGCGTCGGAGTGCGTGCCGTTTGCCAAGACCGGAGGGTTGGCAGATGTTGTCGGAGCGCTGGGACCGGAACTGGCGAAGCTGGGGCATGATGTCACGGTCTATCTGCCGCTCTATGCGAGTGTGCGGCGGCAGCTCGCAGGCGAGTTGAGCTATGCGGTGCGGTCGATCACGATTCCATTTCAGTATTACAACCGCTTTGCGGGGATTGTGGATGGCGGCAATCGTGGCGGAGTGCAGTTTTACTTTGTCGATTGCCCGGAGGCCTTTGACCGGCCCGGGTTGTATGGAACGGCGGCGGGCGATTACCCGGACAACGCCGAGCGCTTTGCGCTTTATTGCCGCGCGGTGCTGGAGGCGTCAAAGCTGCTGGGCGCGCCGGATGTCTTTCATGTGCATGACTGGCAGGCGGCGCTGATTCCGGTTTATCTGCGGACAACGTACAAGGACGATCCGCTGCTGGGCCGCGCGGGCGTGGTGCTGACGATTCACAACGCCGGCTACCAAGGCGCGTTTCCTCCGGCAACGACCGAGCAACTGCTTTTTCCTTGGGAGATTTTTACGATGGACCGGGTGGAGCACTATGACCGCTTCAACTTTCTCAAGGGTGGGCTAGTGTACTCCGATATTTTGACGACCGTGAGCCGCAAATATGCCGAAGAGATTCAGACGGCGGAGTTCGGCGAAGGGCTGGAGGGCGTGCTGCGAGGGCGCGCCGGCGACCTGCGCGGAATTTTGAATGGCGTTGATTATGCCGAGTGGAATCCGGCAACGGACGAGCGGTTGGCGGCGCGCTATACGCCGGAGGATTTGAGCGGGAAGCGTGAGTGTCGGTCAGATTTGTTGGCGGCCTTTGGATTGGAGCGCGTAGAGGATGGCATACCGGTGATCGGGATCGTCTCGCGCTTTGCGATTCAAAAAGGATTTGATCTGCTCGAGCAGATTGCCGGCCGTCTTGCGGAACTCGATGTGGCTGTGGTTGCGCTGGGCTCGGGCGCGCCGCGGTACGAGAAGTTCTTCCGCGACTGGGCCTTTTGGAACAAGGCGAATGTGGGGGTGCGAATCGGCTACGATGACGCGCTGGCGCACAAAATCGAGGCCGGAGCGGATATCTTTTTGATGCCGTCGCTTTATGAGCCTTGCGGGTTGAATCAGATTTATTCGCTCAAGTACGGCACCGTGCCGGTCGTGCGGGCGACGGGCGGGCTGGACGACACGATTGAAGAGTGGAATGCGGAGCAAGGAACGGGAACGGGCTTCAAGTTCAAAGGCAACGGCGCGGGAGCGTTGTTGGCGGCGATTGAGCGGGCGCTGGCGGCATTTGAGGACAAGGCCGGCTGGAAGCGGCTGATGCTGAGTGGCATGGGGAAAGATTATAGCTGGGCGCACCCGGCGCGGGAGTACGTAACGGCTTATGAGGAAGCGGCGCGGCGAAGGCGGACGTGAAAGGTTTAGAGTGGAGTGAGTGACCGGAAGCGGTTGAGTTTCGCAAGCGCAGAATCAGAAAGAGTGAAGAGATGCCCGACACGATTGATTATCCGAAGTTGACATCGCAGCCGCCGAGTCGCGGACGCCGCGGTTTGATTTTTCTCGTCGCAGTGGTGGCCGTGCTTTTATTCAGCAGCCACGCCGCGCTCTCTTACTGGGTTGACCTGTTGTGGTTCCAGTCGCTAGGCTACGGCGAGGTCTTCTGGAAGGCGCGCGGGTTGGAGTGGGGCATCTTCTCTGGATTTTTCGCGCTGACCTTTCTGATTTTGCTGGGCGCATTTTTTGCGCTGAAGCACGCGCACAAGGATGATCTGCCCAACGACCACACGGTTTACTTTAACGGCAGAGCGGTGAATCTCTCGCTCAAGCCAGTGCTGCGCGTGGCTTCCATCGGCGGCTCACTGGTGATTGCGTTTATTACCGGCGGCGCGATAGCGGCTCAATGGCAGACGCTGGTGCTGTGGTGGTATGCGCCGAACTCTGCGGCGGGCGTGGCTGATCCTGTCTTCGGAAAGCCGCTGGAGTTCTATCTTTTCACGCTGCCTGCATGGCAATTGCTTCTTGGCTGGCTGCTGACGCTCGGCATTCTCTTCTGTGCGATTGCAGTGGTCTTTCTGCTTGTATCGGGCAGTTCGCGCGCGTTGAGCGCCAGCGGAAGCCTTATGCGTTTACCGTGGCGCGGGCTTTCGATTTCATTTTCATTTTTGTTGCTTGTGGTCGCGGGCCGCGTTTATCTTGGCCGCTTCGCGCTGCTCTTTGAGCACCATACAATTTTTGATGGAGTGACTTATACCGATGCTCACGTTACGCTCACCGGAATGCTGGTGGTGTTCTTCGCGCTGCTGCTGGGCGCGATGATTGCGCTCGTTGGCGGGCTGTTCGCTCCCCGCGGGAAATGGCTGGCGGCGGCTGTTGCGCCGGCCATCGTCTGCTACGTTGGCGTTGTGGGTTGGTATGTGACCAGCTTCGTGGTCAAGCCCAATGAACTGGTGCGCGAGCAGAGTTACATCGCCAATAACATCGAGATGACGCGGCGGGCTTATGGCCTGGACCGCTTCACGCAGCGCGAGTTTCCCGCCGAGACGACCGTGGAAGCGACCGATCCGGCCAACAATCAAGCCACGCTGAATAACATTCGGCTGTGGGATTGGAAGGCGTTGCAGGCAACGCTGCGCCAGGTGCAGGAGATTCGCACTTACTACGATTTTCCCGATGTGGATATTGACCGCTATAACATCAATGGCTCAATGCGCGAGGTGATGCTTGCGGCGCGTGAATTGCGGCAGGACAAGCTGCCGGAGAGCAGCCAGAACTGGATCAATGAAAAGCTGATCTACACACATGGCTACGGTATCACCATGAACACGGTCAATGGATTTACTAGTGAAGGCCGGCCCACACTGCTGTTGAGCAATATGCCGGTGCAAAGCACGACGCCGAGTTTGGCGGTAACTCGGCCTGAAATTTATTTCGGCGAGCAGACGAATACCGATGTATACGTGAAGACGCGCCAGCAGGAGTTCAACTATCCGCAAGGCGACACCAACAACCTTGCCTACTATCAGGGCAGCGGCGGCATCGAGCTGGGCGGATTTTTGCGACGAGTGTTGATTGCCTATGACCGCGGCGATATAGCCAAGCTGCCCTTCAGCGATGATGTGAATGCCGAGAGCCGTCTGCTGATGCGGCGCACGGTGCGCGAACGCGTCTCGGCGCTGGCGCCCTTTCTCAAGTTCGACAAAGACCCGTATATCGTGCTGGGCGACGATGGCAGGCTCTCGTGGATTCTGGATGGCTTCACTGAGTCGGATAGTTATCCATACTCGACGCATTACACCGTCGATGGTGATTCCATCAACTATATGCGCAACAGCGTGAAGGCGGTCGTTGATGCCTACGATGGGACGACAACCTTTTATGTCTTCGACAATCAAGACCCGATTGTGACGGCGTGGCGCGGAATTTTTCCTGATTTGTTCAAGGACGCCTCGGCTATGCCTGCCGGTCTGCGCAAACACGTGCGATACCCCGAGATGCTGCTCAAGTTGCAGGCGGAGGTTTATAGTCTGTATCACATGACCAATCCCGAAGTTTTTTATAACCGGGAGGATTTGTGGACCGTTGCGACCGAAGTCGGGCAGGGAGACAGTGGCGGCCAGCAGCCGTTGGCGATGCAGCCGAATTTTGTGCTAATGAAGCTGCCCGGCGAGAGCGGCGAAGAGTTTGTAGAGATTCTGCCCTTCACGCCATCGAATCGCAACAATCTCATCGGCTGGATCGCCGGACGCTCGGACGGCGAACACTATGGGACTGCGATTGTGTATGACTTTCCCAAGACCAGGCAAGTGGATGGACCGTTGCAGATTGAGGCGCGCATCGATCAGAACGCGCAGATCTCCGGGCAATTGACGCTGTGGAATCAGCAAGGCTCGCACGTGGTGCGGGGAACGCTGTTGGTGATTCCGTCCGGGCGGGCGCTGCTTTATGCCGAGCCGATTTACTTGCAGGCCGACCGCAGCCCCATGCCGGAGTTGCGGCTGGTAGTGCTGGCGCTGCAAGATAAGCTGGCCTACGGACCAACCTTCGAGGCCGCGCTTTCGTCACTCTTTGGCGAGGGGATGTCGTCGTTGAGCGCAGGCGAAGCTCCATCTGCTGCGGCGGCAACACCGGCGGGAACACCAGCGCCCACGCAGGATTTGAATGCGCTGATTGGCCAGGCCAGCAAAGACTTTGACGACTATCAGCGGCTGACGGCGGCGGGAAAACTCGCCGAGGCTGGGCAGAAACTGGAAGAGTTGAAGCAGGTGATCGGGAAGCTGGGAACGCGGGCGAAGTAGGTTCCGAATTTACCGATTCCCAGGTTCTAACAACGAGAGCAAGAGCAGCCGGCAGAGCAAGACTAAGGCGAATCGTTTTGAACGAAAGGAAAGTATGAAGGGTAAGAGGATTCTGCTGATCGTGTTAGGCGTTGTATATTTGGTCTTCACCGTCATACATTTTTCACATATCAAATTTGTACCGGCGATATACATCTATTTAACACCAATTCGAATCGGGGTTGCCATCCTTGCGTATCAATACGCCGCTGCTCAATGGCGAAATGCGGCAGGATGGGCGGTGGGCTGTTTTCTGTTTCCCGGTATTGCCCCGCTGGTCCTTGCGTTTATGGAAGATAAGACGAGATACTCCAAGCCGGTAATTCAACCATTGGTCCGGCAGCCAGTTAGCAGGCCGGCAGTCGAGACTCTCAAGCCCCAAACTGCAATTTTGATTCCGAAGATTACGCAGGAGTATCTGTCCGTCTCCCTGATTGAAAGCTCGACACTCGGCAATGCGGGTGCGGGCGGTGCGGCATTTCAGCAAGCCATTCAATCTTCGAACAATCAGAATTACGCCGGCGCAATAAATTCTTTCAAAGAGGCGCTGAATGCTGGACTTGATCCACTGCGCCAGGGATATGCCCATGCAAATATCGGCACGATTCTGTTATTGCAGAAGCGTGATTTGGCCGGAGCCGTTGATGAGTTTCTCACAGTGCTCAAGCTGAAGCAGGCGCTCTATGAAAGTGTGCATGATGCCGCGCAATATATGGCAGTCATTCTGCAAACGGCAGGAAGGACTGATGAGGCTGCGGAGCTGATGAGGTTGGTAAGCAAAACTACTGCGCGGCTTGGATACAGTCTTGCGCCGGATGTGGCCGAAAAAGTGCGCGCGCTGGCGCGGGCTGCTAGGTTCGAGAGCAGCACCCCCGCCGCACCGAACGCGGTAAAGAACGATCCCGGTGCGAATGCTCGCTTGCTGGAGGCGGCCAAGAATGGAAATCTCGCCGATGCGCAGGCGGCGATTGGCGATGGCGCCAGCATTAACACTTGCGATCAAAATGACGTCTCCGCGCTGGTGTATGCGGCGTTCCATGGGCATAAGGACGTGGCGGCCTTGCTCATCGATAAGGGCGTTGACGTGAACAAGGGAAGCAGTACCGGTGTAACGCCCTTGGCCAATGCGGCCCGAAGCGGGCATTCGCAGGTTGTTGAGTTGCTCTTGTCAAAAGGCGCAAAGATCAACGCCAGAGACAGAAAGGGCGGTACGGCGCTCCTGGATGCGATCTGGTCGCGCCAAACGGAGGCTGTACGCGTATTGATTGCAGCCGGTGCCGACGTAAACATTGCGGAGTACGAGGGCGACACCGCCCTCAAATTCGCAGCGGAGCAAGATTGCAGGGAGATTGTCGAACTGTTGCTTCAGAACGGAGCCGATGTAAACGCAAAAGCCAGCAATGGAAACACGGCGCTGATGTACGCAAGTGGAGAGATTGCTGCGCTGCTGGTCGCGCATGGAGCCGACATCAACATCAAGAACGCGTTCGGTAACAGTCCTTTGTCGTTTGCCGAGAAGAATGGCCACAAAGAACTGGTTACGATCCTGAAAGGCGGCACAGTTCAAAAGAGCGAGCCGGCAGCCGGGATTCCACCTTCAACACCGGCAAAAGCTCCCATGCTGACCTATCGCAGCAAGAAGAGAAATTTATCTTTCGACTATCCTGCGGGATGGGAGGTCATTTGGGAGAACGAGCCGGATTGCGGATGGGAGATTATCGTTGGAATCGCCGGACCAAAGACACAGACCGGACGCGCCTGCGTGAGTCTTCGCTTGCTGCCGGACGCGGTGATCAACTTATTGCCAGAGCATATTACTGTTTATGCGGCTGGCGGACCGGGAGTGCCGAGTGAACTTGTGCGCACACCCGAGGCATACAACGAGGAATGCAAACGGGAACTCAGGAAGGTGCTTCCCGGAGTGAACTTTATCTCTGCGCAGACTGGAACCCAGGCTGGAATGCCGACAGGAACGCTGCTCTACGATTATCCCGGCAAAAACGGCAGAAACCGCGAAAAACAGATCAACCTGTTTGGAAAAGATGTCACCTATAGGTTGATGGGAGAAGCGCCTGAAGAACAGAGTGCGTTTGTTGAAGCGTATTTCGATTCACTTGTTGTTTCGCTGTTTCCCGCCGATGATCCTCATTCGTTTTTCAAGTTGAGGTAGACGCCTTCTCTTTCCTGTGCAGGCGATCTGATTTGAAGTAACTGAAGATCGGATTTTCATTGGCGCGGGCCAATATGTACAGGCAATGAAAGGCTGTGCCTGTTGAGCTTCGTGGCACCCAGGCCCCAAAAGCGGGACCTGGGTATCCAGAATTCTTTTCTGTTTACTGCTTGGTCGGGATCGACGCGTTCATCTTGTTGAGCAGCGTCATCAGCTCCATGGGCAGCGGGAAGACGATGGTGGTGTTCTTCTCCACGCCGATTTCGGTAAGGGTTTGCAGATAGCGCAATTGCAGCGTCATCGGCTCGGAGGCCAGCAGGTGCGCGGCGTCCACCAGCTTTTGCGCGGCGTCGAACTCGCCCGTGGCATGAATGACCTTGGCGCGCTTTTCGCGCTCGGCCTCGGCCTGCTTGGCCATGGCGCGCTGCATCTGGTCGGGCAGGTCAACCTGCTTCACTTCGACTGAAACAACCTTGACGCCAAATGGCTCGGTGCGCTGGTCCATGATGGATTGAATGCGCACGTTGAGCTTGTCGCGATGGCTGAGCAGTTCGTCCAACTCGACCTCGCCAAGCACGGTGCGGAGCGTGGTCTGCGCCAGTTGCGAGGTTTGATAAACGTAGTTGGCCACCTTGATGGCGGCGTCGTTGGGGCTGACCACATAGAGCGTGACCACGGCATTCACTTTGATCGTGACGTTGTCGCGGGTAATCACATCCTGTGCGGGAACTTCAAGAACATCCTGACGGAGCGAGATGCGCACCATCTGCTGGATTGGCCGGAAGACAAAGATGATGCCGGGGCCGTAGGGCTGCGATGAGACGCGGCCCAGGGTGAAGATCACTCCGCGCTCATATTCGCGGAGAATCTTGATGCAGTTGAGCGCATACAGCACGCCGATGGCGGCGATGATACCGATAACAGTTAGAACATCCATTGATTTTCCCTCACGACGGATTGTACTCCTTACAGATGAGATGACTGTGGATTTTTCTCTGCGGCCGGTTCAACGCGCAGCAGGTAATTTTCCAGGCCGACGACGCGCACAGGCGCTCCAGCGGGGACGGGCGTACTGGCCACGGCCAGCCATATCTCGCCTTCGACAAGAATGTGACCCTCGGGAGTTAGTGGTTCCATTGCCGACGCGTTACGGCCCACCAGTGCCGATGGGCCGAGTCTGGATTTCATACTTCGCGCTCGCATCGCCAGACGAACGAGAATGAGAGTAATCAAACTGAAGGCAGTGGCGACGGCGAAGGCGACCCAGGGATTGACGGCCATCTCCGGGACCGGCGCGGCAACCAGAGTGAGCATTCCGAAGGTGAGGCAGACGATGCCTGCGATGGCCAGCGCGCCGTGTCCGCCGAATTTGGCTTCGAGCAAAAGCAGAACCAGCGCGGCAACGAGCAGCAGCACAGAGGTGAATCGAATCGGCAGCAGGTCAAGCGCGAAGATTGCCAGCAGCACCATCAGCGTACCCAGCGCGCCGGGAACAATGGTGCCGGGAGTGTTGAATTCCAGATAAATGAGCAGCGCGCCGCAGACCAGAAAGAGCAGTGCGATGTTCGGATTGACGAGCCAGCCGAGCAGTTGTTCGCGCAGCGTGGGCTTGAAGCTTTCGATGCGTGCATTGGTAAGGTGCAGCGTGAGTTTGCTGCCGTCCCAGCGGGTAATCTCGCGGCCATCGAGCGTCCGCATCAGCTCCCACTCATTCGGCGATACGAGGTCGATGAGGTGCTGATCGAGAGCCTCCTGCGCGGTGTAGGAGTGCGAGGAGTGAACGGCAACCTCGGCGGCTTCAGCGTTCCTGTTCCGCTTCGTCACGTAAGAGCGCAAAAAGGCTTCCGTGTCATTCTCTACCTTCTGCATCATCGTGGCGTCGGGCTGAGGACCAATCTCGATCACCGGATGAGCAGCTCCAGCGTTTGTGCCGGGAGCCATGGCGGCAATGTCCGCCGACTCCAGCAGAAAAAATCCTGCCGAACCCGCGCGCGCCCCCGCCGGACCGACATAAACAATGACTGGAACCTTGGAATCGAGAATAGCGCGGACCATCAAGTGCGTCGAGTCAAGCAGGCCGCCCGGTGTATCCAACTCAATAAGCAAAGCGCTGGCTCCGTCGGAGTTGGCGCGTGCAATGGCGCGATCCAGCTCGCCCTGCGTGATTGGCTGAATAGTATCGGCGAGGACGAACTTGTCGACCTGCGGCTGCTGGGCGCGGGCAGTAGCGGAGAGGCCAAAGGTTGCGGCCAAAATCAATGCAATGCCGAGTGCGCGCTGAATCATGGTTTGCTCCTTTCAGATTCGTTTTCTTCGCGAAAAATACTCTGCTACTTCCCGCTTTCCTTCGCCTCAATCTGTCGCTTGAGTTCGAGCGCGGCCTTGTTCTTTGGATCAATCTGTAGTGCGGCGGCTAGGTTCTGCTCTGCCTGGTACAAGTGATTGATGGCGAGGTCGAGACGGATCAGGACAAGATACGCATCGACCGAGGGCATCAGTTCCAGCGAGGCCACAGCTTCTTTGCGAGCGGCCGCGGAGTCGCCGGAGCGCTCGTGGATTTCCGCGAGGCCGGCGTGCGGCGCGGGAGCTTTGGGATCGGCGGCCACTGCGGCCTGATCGAGCCGCTCGGCTTCCAGCAGCAATCCGCGATCCAGATACTCATGAGCTTGCGCGGTGAGCCTCTGCGCGCGTTCGCGCGGGGGAAGCGCGGCCAAGCGCGAGGCATCCATCTGGTCGATCACGACAGCGGCCTGATGAAAGGCAGCGGCGTCAAAGCTGCGTGCGATGCGCTCCAGCGGATCGGGTTTAACAGCGGCGATTTCAACGGAAACATCGGTGGCTACCGCCGCCGGCGCAGAGGGCGCTGGTGATGGCGTCGGCAATGCAGGCTTGACAGATACCGGTTTGGCTGCCTTCGTCCAGGCTCGTTGCAATTCCTGAGCCTCGTTGTCGTTGGGACGCAAGCTGAGGCATTGAGCCAGTTCGGCGAGCGCTTCGCCGGTGTCACCGTGGCGCTTGAGGCTGACGGCCAGACTGAAGTGGTAATCGGCTCCATTGGGGTCGGCGGCAACGGCCTGACGAAAGAGGGGAATGCCATCCTTGCCCTGGCGTGCGATGGCGACACCCTCATTATTGAGAACCTCGGCGAGCGGTAAAACGCGAGCGACACCTGCAAAGGCTGCCTCTGCGTGGGCGTAGTCGCCGGAGAAGAGCAGCGAGAGGCCGCGATAGAAACCGGCTTCGAGGGCATCGGCGTCACTGGCACCGACCTTGGCGAAGGCGGCGGCGGCCTGCTCATACTGCTGGCCGGCGTATTCCTCGCGGCCCAGAGCCATCCAGGCCGGGCTAAATGCGGGGCTGAGCAGCACGGATTGATTCAGATGACGCAGGCGCTCCTGCTGATCCGGTTCGGTGATGCCGCGAATGTACTGCTCAAAGGCGTCCAGGCGGATTCCTGAACCGGCGGCGACAAAAGTCTCTTCGGAGAGTTTGAAGTTGGAATCGAGTTGGCGGGTGAGCTTCCAGGCAAGCGAATCGAAGACCGAGACCAGCGCGCGCATCTCGCCGTGCGCCTTGACCGGCTCGCCCATGCGCAGGTGAGGCACATCCACCAGTTGCGCCTCGGCGATGATGCCGGAGCCGTCGGTGACGTAGCTGCCCACGATGATCGAATCGACGTCGAGCGTTTCAGCGAGCTTGAGCGAAGTGGCGCGCGAGGGATGAAAGCCCTGCGGCAGGCCCAGGTGATCGAGAGCGTAGGCGCGGTCTGTGCGGCTCATCGGCGCAAAGCCAGCCGCTCTCAGACGGTCACTGAGAATCTCCGCGGAAGCCTCGCGAATCCACTCCAGGCTGGGCTGGCCGGTGCGATTATCCAGCGGCAGAACCAGCAGAATGCGCGCGCCAGCCGCGGCTGTTGGGCCGGGGTCAGCGGATTGGGCCGCAGCGGAGAGTGCGAACAGGAGGACCAGCGCCACTGCGAAAGGCCGGCAAAGCAAGCGAAAGCGAGATGAAAGAAGAGTATTCACGACAGGCTGATTATAGGCTGTCGGGGGTGGAATGCGAGATGGCGAGTCGCGAAAGCATCGATTAGGAGATTTCAATCTTCGCCGAGTTTTCCTCACTATCGATTCATTTTTGGAAGATCACCATGAAAAAACTCGCAATGATGAAACAAAAGTAATCTTTTGCGCCTGCTGCAATGGACGATCTCTAAGTCAGACGGCTCTCAGTGCTGCCGTTCTCCAGTTGTGTGGGTGCGCGTCGGCTGCTCACATCGTTATGAATCTGGATGCGGAACAGAAAATTGGTCCAGTCCGCTCCCGAAGAGGAATGCAATGCAGAGTGCGCGTTTGTTATCTCGATGCCTGGTTCTGATTTTTCTGTCAGCCATGGCATCGGCTCCGGCGGTCGCGGAGGCTGTAGCAATCACCGGATTCACACCCTCCTCTGTGGTTGCCGGCGGCGCGGGCTTTACGCTGATCATCCATGGCGCGAACTTTACTCAGAGCTCGAGTGTGGTGTGGGGTGAAGTTGCATTGGCGACAACAATCGAGAGCGCAACTGAGCTGACGGCGGAGGTTTCGGCTGAGCTGATCTCCAAGTCTGGAGACATTCGCATCACCATCAACACGGATGGCAAAGTTGCCGCTGCAATCTTCACTGTCGATCCGCCGCAAGCTGTAATCGCCACTGTCGCTCCGGCTTCCACGGATGCGCATGATGAAGCGGCCAGCGGCAATCCATCATCACTGAGTCCAGCCTCTGCGTTCGCACCGTCGTTGTCATCTGCTTTTGTTCCGTCGGTATCTCCGGCCATTGTCGGTTTCTCCGGTACAAATGCGACCACAAACTCGACGCGGGCCTCGACGACGCTGACCTCGACGACGACGACCTCGGATGTCGTCTCCACTGCATCCGTCACCCCCGACTCCACCATATCGCCTCCAACAATCACAAGTCTGAATCCCCCCTCGGTGCTTTCCAACACGAATACCTTCACGCTGACCGTCAACGGTACGAATTTTATTTCTGGCTTTTTAGGTACCGTGGTGCGATGGAATTCCACTGCGCTGGCCACAACATACATTAGTTCCACGCAGGTGACAGCCGTCGTTCCGGCAAGCCTCGTTCCCTCCAATCCAACCAGTATCTCTGTAGTCACCGCGGGTGGAACCTCTGCAGGCTTTCCATTCGCAGTCAATCCGGCGCCGCCCGCCCCCACCGCAATGAACCCCTCGTCGATCATTGCGGGCTTTGGCAACCTTGCGTTATACGTCTACGGCGAAAATTTTACCTCGACTTCGATTGTGAATTGGAACGGCTCACCCCTGACCACGACTCAGGTGCAAGGGCAGGTGCTGTTGGCCGAGGTTCCCGGCAGCATGGTTGCAAGCGCCGGAACAGCGAATGTAACGGTGACCAACGCTGGAGGCACTTCGCCTCCACGCACCTTTTACATCGATTCGCCGCCCCCTCAAATCACCAGCCTCAGCCAGACTTCGGTACCGGCCGGCAGCGCTTCATTCACGCTCACGCTCAACGGGAATAACTTCACTTCGAACGCCGGTGTGTTTTTTGACTCAATTCATATTGGTTCAACATTCATCAGCTCGACGCAGATGACGGCACAGGTTCCGGCAAGCATGATTTCCAGCGCCGGCAACACGGAAATAGCGGTCTATGTTTCCGGCAGCGGCTGGTCGCCCGTGGTCTACTTCGACATCACCCCTGTGCCGCCGGTCATCAACAGCCTTAGTCCAGCTTCCGTAAAGGCCGGCGCCGCGGGGTTCACGCTGAACATATACGGCAAGGTTTTTACGCCGACTTCAACCGCTTACTGGGGCACGACCCCGCTCGATACGATCTACATCAGTCCATCACAACTGCAAGCCTTCATCATTGCCACCATGACCCAGTTCCCCGGCTCAGGCAGCATCACGGTTTCTTCTTCGGCGGGTACATCGGCTCCAGTTGCGTTCACGATCAATCAGGCGCCGCCGCTCATCAGCGAGATCGATCCAGGCGTGACCACGGCTGGGTTAGGCGCCTTCCCCCTGGTTGTCTATGGAAATTACTTTACCCCCACAACGGTGATCCAATGGGGAACGACGACCATGACGACCAACTACGTCAGCTCAACGCAACTGACGACCACGATTCCCGCTGCGTATATCGCTGCGGCTGGTCAGTCCGGCATCACCGTCTCCAACTCGACAGGCACAACATATCCGGTTCCCTTCATCATCAATCCAGCGCCCAGAATCACCACCGTTACGCTGCCTTCGGCAACCGCGGGTAACGACTACTCCGGACCGGTGAGTATAACCGGAGGCACGCCAGGATACACCTGGTTGGTTACAGGCTTGCCGGTCGGCATGACCTATACCAATACCTTCGATAGCACCATGACGATCACGGGCACGCCCGCCTCTACCGGTACGATCACCATCCAGGTTTCAGCGCAAGACAACGCGGGCGCTACAGCAGGACCGGTCACTTACAACATCAGCGTCGAAGCCGCGGCGAACGGCTCTCACGACAACCGCCTCAACGGCAGCTACGCCTGCCTCTTCCAAAGCTACATCGATAATGACGGCTCGCGCTGGGCAACAGTGGCCAACTTTTCTGCCGACGGCGCGGGAAATTTAGCCAACGGCATCTTCGACACCAATAGCCGCGATTATGGCACGGCTTCTGGAATCATCAGCGGCAGCTTTGACATTGGCGCGGACAACAACGGCCAGGCGTCGATTCATACCGTTCTGACCAATGGCGCCGCGGGAATTATGACAACGCATTGGTCGATCGCGCTGAGCGGCAACGCGCAGCCGGCGCAGCAATTCCGCATGGTTGAAGACGATGATCTGGGCACCACGCCCTCCTATCTCGAAGCCGCCGCCAACTGCTATCTGACAACTGCCAGCGCCTTTGCATCGAGCACGATCAGCGGCTCCAGCTTCGCCTTCGCAATGGACGGCGAAGACAACAGCGGTAACATGAAGGCGACTGCGGGCCGCTTCACCGCTTCCAACGGAAAAATTACCGGCGGCTACATCGATACGGCTCTGGGCGGCGGCACAAGCGCGCAGAGCAACGCCTTCACCGGAAGCTACACTGCGCCCGATCCAGCATCGGGCCGCTTTACCATCTCGCTGAAAGGCGCGGGCAACTCGACCGGCTACACCGTCTATATCATCGACGCCGAGCGTATGTTCATTCTCGACAACACCAACAATGACGGCGAACAGGCCGGCAATCTGCGCGTGCAGCAGCAAGCCTCGACCAGCGCCGCAACGGTAGACGGCCCATTCGTGCTTTATCTGCGCGGTGCGGAATTCAACTCCGGCGGCAGCACTCCGTCAGGTTTTTACGCCAATCTTTTTCAGGGCACAGGAGACGGCGCGGGCAACATCACCTTCCATCAGAGTTACATCAATGACAATGGCGTTTACACGGCTGGTAGTTTGATTGGCAGCTTGAACGCTCTCAACTTCGACTCCGCCCATCCCGGCCGCGCAACCATAACGACTGTCGGCGGCACAACGTATCTTTATCTCTTCGGCAGCAACAGCGGCTTTGAGATGAGCGTCAAGCAGAACGGCAGTCTGGAATCTGGATGGCTGGAGGCGCAGACGCAGACCGCATTCACCGACGCCGCTCTGGTCGGCAATTACCTCTTCGGCGAACTGCCGCAGTTGAACGCTCTCTCGCTCGGTAGCGTGGGAGTCTACGATCTGACCGAGAGCGGCGCAATCTCAGGCGCAGCCAGTACGGCTGGCATTGAGTTCTTGTCCTGGGATCAATCGCTGAACACAACCTACGCATGGGATGCGACCGCGCCTGGTACTGGCAGCTTCTTCATCGCCAATGGCGTCGATGGAGAAGCCAGTTGCGCAGTCATCACCGCGACAAAGTTTGTCTGTGCCTCGCAGACCAATCCCTCGCCCAGCATCGAGCTACTGGAGCAGTAGGCGTGGGCAGGTTCTCAAACCAACTTCGAAGAATTGAGTAAGTCACGAGAATCTGTGCCCCGTTCATCGCAGTTTTATCGCGATGAGCGGGTCTTCGACGGTCGGAGGGAGCAGGAGCCTTTAGGCTCCTGAAAGCCAGCCACGCAAGAGAATCGGCTTCAGCCGCGGGCCTTTTGCCTTCGATGTGGTCCGCTGCTTTGCATATAATTACCCGCTTGCAGCGCACAATCAATTCATGACCACCAACCAAACCCATGGGCTTTTCCTGTCCACAGTTCTCCAAACGTCCCGTAACTCCTTATCCAGGAGGATTTTGTAGGGAACTTCTTTGTTTTGACGATTTTACAGCGCAACCCTCCCTGTAACCTCATGAAACAAAGGAATTTCCCTACAAAATATGGGTGGGGGTAGTTGGTTGAGGCAGTGGCCCGATGTGGGGAATCGCTGACTCACCAGATAGTGTTGCTACTTCTT
This sequence comes from uncultured Occallatibacter sp., assembly GCA_964408275.1. Lineage (GTDB taxonomy): Bacteria > Acidobacteriota > Terriglobia > Terriglobales > Acidobacteriaceae > Telmatobacter. The sequence goes on along the minus strand of CAYOYX010000002.1, from coordinate 11,643 downwards.
TCCCGGCAGCATGGCCTTGAGCTTGTCCATCAGACTAGGTTTGGCTGCCGGCGCTGCTACCGGTGGCTTGGGCGCTGCGGTTGGCGCATTAGCTGCGGCGGGCGTGCCCTGAGGCGGTGCGGCTCCTGTCGCTGCCGGAGCAGCTCCCTTCACATCCAGCGGCAACGGCGCGGCTCCGGTTACCACGTCATGCGCCAGAAAATCCGGAACGGATTCGTTTTCGTTTTTGACCAGAATCGAGATGCGCCGGTTGGAGGGATCGTAGGGATTGTTCTTCACGCGCAGCATCTGGTCTGCGTAGCCGCGTACCTGGCTTACCTGATTGACGCGTACGCCGTCCTGCTGCAAGAGCTTGCGCGCGGAGTTGGCGCGGTCGGCCGAGAGGTCCCAGTTGCTGTAGCCGGAGTCGCTGGAGTAGGGCGCAGCGTCCGTGTGGCCCTCGATCAGCAGCGAATTGGGAAGGGTCTTCAGCTCCTTTCCAAGCAGCGAAAGCAGCTCCTGCCCGTTGGCGCTCAACCTTGCGCTGCCAAGCTCGTAGAAAGTTCCGTTCTTCCCCTCGATCAGCTCGATGCGCAATCCTTCGGGCGTAATCGTAATCTCAATTTGTTTGGAGAGTTTCTCCAGTTCTTTTCTTGCCTTGATCTCTTCTTCGAGCTTTTCTTTCAGCTTTTCCAATTCGTCTGTGTTGGCTTGTGCCATGGTCTTGGCGTTGCCGGTGCCCGTGCCGGAGAGCAAGGTTCCCATCAGCTTGCCGGACCCTTTGGGATCGTTGAAGTAGCCGGCCACGGCCTGCTTGACCTTGTCGCTGGTGCTCATCAGCCACAGCACGATGAAGAGCGACATCATGGCGGTGACAAAGTCGGCATAGGCCACCTTCCACGCCCCGCCGTGATGACCGCCGCCGTGGCCGCCCTTCCGCTTGATGATAATGATCGGCTGTTGAGCTTTTGCCGCCATGATCTCCTGTCTCTCTTCCGCGATGCTTCGCGCCTTTTATGCGGCGGCCGCCGGAGCGTCAGCGGCAGGCGCGTGGTTCTTGCAGTTCTTTTCCATCTCGTCGAAGCTGGGCCTCACATACGCGGGAATTGCGCGCCGCCCCATCTCGATGGCGATCATCGGCGCCGAGCCTTTCAGAAACGAAAGGATCAGAACGCGCAGGACATGCAGATATTCGTTCTGCTGGTCGGCGGATTTAGCCATATTCGAAGCCAGCGGACCGACTGCTCCATAGCAAAGCAGAATGCCGAGGAACGTACCCACCAGCGCCGCGGCAACTTTCTCTCCGATCTCCTCCGGTGGGCCGCCCAACGAGCCCATTGTGATAACAACGCCCAGCACCGCGGCTACGATGCCCAGTCCGGGCAAGGAGTCGGCTACCGTAGAGAGCGAGGTGACAGGCAGCGTCGTCTGGTGGTGAAGGACATCCATGTCCAACTCCATCATCTGGTCCATGTCGAAGGGATCAACGCCGCCGGTGATGGCCATGCGCAGCGTGTCGCAGACAAAGTCGCGGGCATGATGATCCTTGAGAAACTCAGGATAGTTTTTGAAGATAGAGCTGTCATCGGGCTTCTCCACATCCATCTCCACGCTCAGCAATCCTTCTTTGCGCACCTTGTTCAGAAACTGATACATCATCTTGAGCGTGCTCAGGTAGCGCTCTTTATTGAAGGGAGTGCCTTTCAAAACTCCGCTGAGTCCGGCGAGAATATCTTTGATCACGTTCACTGGATTCGCCACCAGCAGTGTGCCCGATGCCGCGCCGGCGATGATGAGCAGCTCTGCCGGCTGCAACAGCACCATGATATGTCCCTTTTCCATCAGGAACCCGGTGAGTATCGATCCAAAGACAATGAGAATTCCTATGATGGCGAACATTCTTGCCCCCCCGGCGCGGACGTGATGTGATTTCCGCCCGCCTGACGGCTGGAGATCATCGCGGCCTTTGCCCGCTCCAGCAGATCAACTAATGTTGCTTCACGCTCGGCCTGCACTGCTCCAATGCTGACCGTGATGGAGACGCGATCCCCCCACCAGCGAAAATCCGCCGTGCGTGCCAGTCCGGCCAGCGTCTGCGCGTGGGATGCCAGCATCTCAGGGGTGCGCTCGTGAGAGAGAATGAGGTACTCGTCGTCGCCCCAGCGTCCCATCTCTTCTGTCGGCCGCAGCCCGTTGTTCAGCGCATGCTCCACCTTTTTCAGCATCGCGTCGCAGGCCGCCGCTCCGTGCGTCTTGCGCAGATCGTGCGCCTGATCGACGGTGATCCAGAGCAAGCCGAAGCTCTCTCCGCCCTGCAAAAAGTCCTCGAAGAGCGCGGCCAGACGTCCTTCAAACTCCTCCCGGCTGGCCTCCACCTCAGAACCTTCGCCGCACTCGCCATGCGGCAGCGCGTCGAGAATCTCGCGGGGATGAAAGACGATCACCGTGCCGATGCGTCCGCTCATCTGGCCGCGCAACGCGTGCAGCCGCGCAATTACCGGAACTTCATGACCCAGCTTGTGCTGAAAGCGAACAGTTGCGCCGCGGCCGGGTCGCGCTTCGGCGCCGTCATTCTCGGTTCCAGGCGCCGCGCAGGGCAGCAGCAGCGGCTCCAGTGGCTCGGGAATCTGCCGCGAGAGCAGGTCCACGCCGGCATAGCCGGTGATGGCCTCAGCGGATTGATTCCACAAGACAACCTGGCCTTCCGTGCTCACCAGAGCAATGCCCTCAGGGAGACTGTCCAGGGCGGCTTCCAGCAATTCTGATCGATCAGCCATCCATACCTCGTCTCTTCTGTACATCGGCACTCGACGGGTCAACTTCACGTATGGCTTTGTGGAGAATATATCTCATTATTTTTAAGGGAAGGAAGGCTCCGTGCGGGCGAGAATCGGATCAAAATGGCAGATCAACAGGAGTTTTGGCCCCCAATCCAGGAGCCTTATCAGTAAACAAGGCTCGCCGAGGTCCACAGAAGAATTTCGTGGCTTATTGCGCCGTCACGTTGTAGTCTTATCCACAGGAAAATTTCCGGTGCGTCGCGGGGTTTTCCACAGATCGGTCACCAAGGAATTGGGTCATGATCCATTTTGTTGCAGATTGAAGCACTTCAAGGGTTTTCCGTGAATTAGCCGATACTCTCTCAAGGGAAGAAGCCATTGGCACAGCTTAGACCGCCGCTTCGGGTGGAGCGGTTCGGTCGAGCTTCAAAAAGGCTTTTGTGGTTTGTAGGTGAGGCGCGCACATGAATAAGATTATCCTTGCCGATTCGCAGGCAATTTTTAGGGCAGGCACCGCTAAGGTGCTGGCGATGGACGAAGATGTGCGCATCATTGCGCAATGCACTGACTTGGACCGTATGCATCACGCCATCACCACCTTTCCAGGCTCCATCGTCCTCTTCGCCGCGTCCCTGCATCCGGACATGGAGCGGTTGCGGACGCTTCTGGAGACCGTGGGCAGCCGCGGCATTGTAATTGCAGAGAACAACGAAGCCGCCGGCGCTTATCTGCAAATGGGCTTTCGCGGCGTGGTCTTCCGCTGCGTTACCGGACCGGCGTTGACGGAGTGTGTGCGCGCTGTAGCCAGCGGTGACACCTGGCAGCCGCCGCAGTTGATGGTGGCCGATTCTCCCGAGGAAGATATGGTGGGTACGCGCGTCCGCGACCGGCTCACGCCCAAGGAGATGCGTATTGTCGCGCTGATCGTGCAGGGCTGCAAGAATCGCGAGATCGCGCAGCGCCTCAAGACCACCGAACAGGTCATCAAAAACTATCTGCGCTCGGTCTATGACAAGACCGGCGTCAGCGACCGGCTGGAGCTGGCGCTCTTCACCATCCACCACCGTGTGCTGGCCCAGGCCGCCGCCGAGGTGGGCAGCAAGCTGGAAGCCGAAGAGGCAACCGCGCAGCACGCCATGGCGTAGGCCGAACGACAAAACTCGCTCTCGGTTGTCCCGCGCTACGTAAGTTGATCCCTGACTAAAAAGATTATCGCAATCGGAACCATATGGTATATAATACCATCATGAGCGACCGATGAAGGCTGAACTGCTCTTTCACCAGCGCATTGATTACGACGATGGCGCAATCGTGGAGATGCTGCTTTGGCGCGTTCCGAAGCCTGTGCCGCCGTCAACTCACGGCCTCAAGTATTCGCTGTTCTATGGCAGGACAGGGCTGCGAGAGGTCGGTTACGACAATGAGCGCGGCAAGGGAGACCATCGGCATTTTCAGGGTGTTGAAAAACCCTATGCGTTTACAACAGCCGAGAAGTTGATCGCCGATTTCTGGCGAGATGTGCGGAAATTGCGAGGTCTTCAATGAGCGACTTGAAATTCACAGTCGGCGGCGCGATGGAAGACGAGGCCTCGCGCAGATTTATTGATGCATGGCATCGCGCCGAGCGCGGAGAGAGCTTTCATGAGCGCCATCTGGCCTTTGAAAGCTGGGATGCGCTGGCCCGCGTCCTTACCGGCAAGCGTATGGAGTTGCTGCGCTACGTGCGCCGCCACAACGTCACCAGCATTCGCGCTTTGGCCAAGGCGCTGAGCCGCGATTACAGCAACGTTCATGCCGATGTGCAGGCTTTGGCGGGCGCGGGGCTTCTCGATAACTCAGGCAAAGGCGTGCGCGCCGACTACGACGCTATTGAAACCAAGATTGCGATTTGAGAGTAAGAGTAAATTGCGTTTGTTTTCACCGCCCAATTATTGGCAGCTTGGTTCCAGTTTTCCGTTGGTTGTTTGGACGGAGCCCCAGTCGCTTTTCAATAGGGATCCAGTTGTTTAGATAGCCAGAAAAATCGCGATCTAAGTTTCGACGACGACCCTCAACAAAATCCATTTGATCTTGATGCTTATTAAGTCCGCGCAGTTCCAAACAGCGCTCGTCGTTTGTAACCCATAGGTAGCTCTGGATAGTTTTCTCTGTTTTATGAAATTTCTCAAATCGTTTTAGAAGTTCTGATGGCGTAATAACGACGAAATATTTACTTTCCATCTTGAAGTCCATCAAAACAAACACCCAATAATCAGCTTTTGATTCGGCGATTTTCTTGCGATTCAGGGTCCACCACCCGGTAGCCTTCAATAGCGGTCGAAATTGAGGAGCATCATTTGTTGCCAAGTAATCTCTCGAAAACTTGACCTGAAGGGAGACCGACTTTTCATTTTCTGGATCAGTCACCAGGAGATCAGTGCCGGTATCTATGGATGGAATCCATAACTTTATCTTCTTCTTATATTTTTTCTCAATGTAGTTGCCAACAAGATACTCTCCGGCGTGAATTGTGAATAATGTCCTCATTCACTGACATCCAATAATAATCAATTGGTCCGCACGAAGCTGCGGTGTCAGCCTGCCTTCTCCAGCAGGCACAGCGAGAGATCCCGCCGCTCCACCATGTCCTTGGTGATTTCGATGTCGCGGACTCTCTTGTTGTTGGGCAGGTGGTACATCAGGTCGAGCATCAGTTCTTCGAGAATCATGCGCAATCCGCGCGCGCCCACCTTGCGGTTCAGAGCCTCGCGGGCTACAGCGCCGATGGCCTCCTGCGTAAAGTGCAGGCGAACATTTTCGAACTCAAACAATCTCTGATACTGCTTCAGAACGGCGTTGCGCGGCTTGGTAAGAATGTCGATCAGCGCGGCTTCATCCAACTCGTCGAGGATGCCCATCACCGGCAGGCGTCCGACAAACTCCGGAATCAATCCGTACTTGATTAAATCCTGCGGCTCAGTCCGGCGCAGCAACTCGGTGTCGCGATGCGAACGGCTCGTCGCGGCATCGCCCTCGGCGGCATCGATGGTCTTGAAGCCCAGCGCCTTCTTGCCGACGCGCCTGCCCACCACGCGCTCCAGGCCGACAAAGGCTCCGCCGCAGATGAAGAGAATGTTGGTGGTATCGACGGCAGTGAACTCCTGATGCGGATGCTTGCGTCCGCCCTGCGGCGGCACGTTGGCCACTGTGCCTTCGAGAATCTTCAACAGCGCTTGCTGCACGCCCTCGCCGCTCACGTCGCGCGTAATTGAAGGGTTCTCGTCCTTGCGCCCAATCTTGTCGATCTCGTCGATGTAGATGATGCCCTGCTGCGCGCGGGTCACGTCGCCGTCGGCGGCTTGCAAGAGTTTGAGGATGATGTTTTCGACATCCTCGCCCACGTAACCGGCCTCGGTCAACGTGGTGGCGTCCACAATGGCAAAGGGAACGTCCAGCATCTTTGCCAGCGTGTGCGCGAGCAGCGTTTTGCCCGACCCGGTGGGTCCGATAAGCAGAATATTCGACTTGGCCAGTTCAACTTCGTTGTTGCGCATGCGGTTCATCTGGATGCGCTTGTAGTGGTTGTAAACCGCGACTGCCAATTTCTTCTTGGTCTGATCCTGGCCGATCACGTAATCGTCGAGGAAGCCTTTCACTTCTTGCGGCTTGGGCAGGTGGTCCCTGGTTGTGGCGGGTGTGGTATCGCCCCCGCGGTCGTCCTCGAGGATGGAGTTGCAGACGGCCACGCACTCGTCGCAGATGTAGGCGCGAGGGTAGTCGCTGGGCGACGAGATCAGCTTGGCCACGGCGTCCTGCGACTTGTGGCAGAACGAGCAGCGCAGTGCTTCTTCAGGTCCCGTGCGCGTTTTCATTGTTTTGCTCCCTTTTGGACGAGCTTGTTGTCTTCAGCCCGGTGCTGCGCCGGTCAGCTACGTGCGTGGCCGGTCGATAATTTCGTCAACAATGCCGTATTCCTTGGCTTGCTGCGCGTTCATGATAAAGTCCCGCTCGACGTCGCGCTCGATGCGGTCAAGAGACTGGCCGGTGTGCTGGGCGATCAGGTTGTTGGTGATCTCGCGGATGCGGAGAATCTCTCGCGCGTGAATGTCGATGTCGGTGGCCTGGCCGCTCAATCCGCCCATCGACGGCTGATGGATGAGAATGCGCGAGTTGGGCAGGGCAAAGCGCTTGCCCTTGGTTCCCGCAAGCAGCAGGAAGGCGCCCATGCTGGCCGCCTGGCCGATGCAGATCGTCTCCACCTTGTTCTTGATGAACTGCATGGTGTCGTAAATAGCCAGACCCGCGGTAATCGAGCCGCCGGGTGAGTTGATATACAGATGCACGTCCTTCTCCGGATCCTCGCCGGAGAGAAAGAGCAACTGGGCAACAATCAAATTGGCGACCTGATCGTCGATGGGCGTGCCGAGAAAGATGATATTATCGCGCAGCAGACGCGAGTAAATGTCGTAGGCGCGCTCGCCCCGGCTCGTCTGCTCAACCACCATGGGAACCAATGCCATAGAGTCTTCCTGCTCCTGCTTCGTTTTGCCGCCCTATGCGGGCAGCCGCTCATACAGTGCGGACGCCGTCTTCTCGCGCCGCAGTTGCTCCCGAATTCTAGCCAACCCGCCATCCTGCGTCAAACGCGCCCGCAGCGTCTCCACCGGCTCGCGGGATTGCAATGCCGCAATCTGCAATTCGCGGTCCAGTTCCTCGTCGCTGATTGTAATCTTTTCCTCGGCGGCAATGCGATCCAGCAGAAGATTGGTCTTCACCTCGGCGACCGCGCCGTCGCGTTGCGCCACGCGTAGGCGGCCAAAGTCCAGCTTGCGCATCTGCTCGGTGTTCATCCCCTGAGCCGCCAGGGCGCGCAGGCCGCGATCCAATCGCGTGTCAATCTGCTGCTGCACCAGCGACTCCGGAACCGCGAAGGCGTACTTCTCAATGAGCTTGGCAAAGAGGCGGTCCTTGGTCTCGCCCTCCACGCTGCGGCGCTTGCGATTAGCCATGTGATCGCGGACGCGCTCTTCCAACTCCGCCAAATTTTCGTATTGGCCCAGCTCTTTGGCAAAGTCATCGTCCAGTTCGGGCAGGGTGCGCTTCTTGATGGCCTTGACCTCGACCTCATAGGCGACGGTCTTGCCGGCCAGCTTGGGCTCGGCAAAATCCGCCGGATAGATGACCTCGGCCTTCAACTCCTGGCCGGCTTTGGCGCCGCGCAGCACGGCGCTGAATGCCTCCACTGTATCCTTGCCGCCCACCTCCACCAGCGTATCTTCGCCGGTGATCGGCGCAGCGTCGGCCTCGCCCGCAATCTGGCCCTTATACGTGATCTGCGCCCAGTCGCCGTCCACCAGAGGCCGTTCTTCCTCCACCGGCTCAATGGTCGCGCGCGACTCCCTCAGTTGCTCCAATTCTTTCCGGAACTCCTCGTCGGTGATCTCGACGGAGGGCTTCTCCACGGTGACCGTCTCGTAGCCTTCGATGGAGAATTGCGGGAGGAATTCAAAGACCGCCTTGACGTGCAGCGGTTGGCCATCCTCGACGGTCAGCTCCATCACGTGCGGCTCGCCGACCGGCGTAACGCCCATCTCGACTACCGCTTTATTGAAGCGCTCCGGCAGCAGGCCGTCGATCACGTCCTTGCGAATTCCGTCGGCGAAGCGGCGGCGAACGACCGTCTCCGGCACCTTGCCCGAGCGGAAGCCGGGAATCTTGGCGTACTTCTTGTAGTTGCCCGTTACCGTCCGGTAGGCCTTCGAGACCTCATCGGCGGGAATGTCCAGCACCAATTCGCGGGTACACTCCGGGTTGAGCGTCGGTCCATGCTGGTGGCCGTGATCGTGACCATGATTGTGACCATGATCGTGGCCTTTATGCGACTCTCCCTCGTGTTGCTGGGCCGCATCGACCGCGTCTGGCTTGGGTTTTTCTTCAACTGTTCCGGTAGAACTCAATGTTTTTTGCCTTCCATGCGCTGTTGGCGCGCCGAACAAACTGCGAGACTGGGGTAAAGCGCTTGTTTTGTGCCGCAAACCACAAATTCTTGCCGCAAATTGCCGCCACGAACCGCCGCCCAGGGCGATAGAACCCGGCGCGGACTCAGACATGGCTCATCTCATGGTAAGAGGGTTTGCTGGCAGGGTCAAACTGGAGAGGAAGATTCCTGCACCGAAGGGCACCGGGAGAGTTACTACAACTCGACCGATTGCGGCTTACGAACGTAAGGCAGGAAGCGAGGATGGGCCGCGCCGCAATGGGCGTAGTGCTCACGCGCCTCTTCCAGGCTGAGGGCGCCGTTGACGGTCAGGCGGACTTCGGCGGCGTCCACATCCTCTTGGCCGTCGTCCTCCCACCAGCAGACCGGACACAATGCCAGCGCTCCAGGCGCTTCCAGCGTCTTCGATCCGCAGCAGGGACAACGAAAGCGAGTTTTCTGAGCCTCTCCCACGATTGTTTAGACGCGGAAGCTGCGGCGATAGTTTACTTATTCTTCGATTGCTGATCTGCTTTGGATGTGATACAACGGTTGGCGATGAACGCTAAACCCCTGTTGATCTCTCTCCTTGCGCTGGCCGCCATTCTACCGTGCCGTGCGGAACACTTTGAATCGGTTCCCAATCCCTACTCCGAGCCGCTTCCGGTCGTGGACATCCGGGACGATCAATTCAACATCGTTGCCCATCTCTACGTCCCGCCGGGCGAAACCATGCAACTGGATTCCCATGAAAAGCCTGTAGGAGGCGCAGGATACTACGAAGCCATGCCGGGCGCAGATTACTTCCTCATCATTCCCTCGCAGTCTCAGCTTCCGCGGCTGGGAGTTGAAAGCTGCCCCTGCCTCCTGCACATGGATAAGATCGCCTGGAATCGCACCGGCGCGGTCACCGCCATCACCGGGCTTCGGCCTTATCTTCAGACATCGTCCGGGACGAAGATCGCTATTGCCTCCGATGTAAATCATCTCCACATCGCTGACGGCAGAGTCTACTTCAAACTCCAGGGCCACGGTTCAGAAGAGTACTGGGTGCAGATCCGGTATGGGCAAGTGGCGGACGCCGGAGGTCCGTGGGGCTTCTGGAATTACGTTCATCTCGTTTTCATTCGCGTTCTGCCGTGGCTGCTGATCGCGCTCCTCGCCATTTCGGTAGTCAACGCGATTCGTCTCTTGCGTGAAGACAGATATCCCGATAAATCCTTCATCGAACTGGTGCAATTCAGCTTGGCGCGGCTGCTCACCTTCTGGAGAAAGAAGCGCGACGACGAAGAGGAGTGGGAAGAGTGAAGACGGAGGCAACGAAAAGGCAGGCCGGAGTTTGCGCCCCGGCCTGCTTCACTCTTTCACTCTTTCACTTCTTCACTTCTTCACTTCTTCACTTCTTCACTTCTTCACTGTCCTCACGGCACAAAGACCCGCAGCCGCACGTGCCACTTGGTGCTCTCGCCCGGTTTCAGCGTCACCATCTCCGTATCCATCTTGCCCCATTCCTTGCCGAAGGGGTCGGCGAAGTTGTACTGATGCTCGATAGCGGCAAAGTTTTTGTCTGGCGGAGCGTACATCTGGATGGTCTTGATCTCCGGCGAGAGGCCTTCGATCTTTACGCCATAATGCGCCGCCGGGTCAATCACCTCGACGGTCGCAGCGCCGCCCTTCCAATCGAGATTGCTCCAATTGTCATCGAAGTAGTTGCTGCCCAGCGCCACGCCGCCCGGAGCGCTCAAGTCAAAGCGGCTTCCCTTGACGGGCAGCAGCTTGCCGGTAGGAAAGACGTTGTCGTAGTTGTCCACTTCAGCCATGGTCGCGCCGGGAATGCGGATAAGAACCTGCTTTCGGTCGCCTGAGGGGAAGTTGAAGTATGGATGCCAGCCCAGCGCGAATGGCTCCGCCTCGCCGCCAATGTTGTAGGCCACAATTGTTGCATCGACAGCGCTGGCCGTGAGCGTGACGGTGATAACCAGATCAGTCTTCGAGAGCCAATGGCCGCCGAAGTCCCCGCCATGAATCACGCCGGTGACCTGCGAACCGCCGGGAAGCTGTGTGACCTTCACGTCATCGGTCTTGGCCTTGAGAATCAGCCCGTGCATCGCGTGGCGCTCCGCGCCGGGGTTCTTGCCGATATTGTTGGCCGGGAGGGTAATCGTGTGCCCATGCCACTCCGTGGTCAGCGTCTTGCCGTCGGCAGAGAGCTTGCCGCGAATTCGGTTTGGGTACGGCGCTAGAAAGACCGAACCGAGCCTGTAGCCGAGATTTCCGAAGCCGTCATCGTCCACGTCGAGCATCTTCTTTGAGCCGGCCAGATCGGGTGAGGCGAGTACCTCCACATTGCCTTTGCCGGGAAAGTTGGCGGTGATCTGGAGAATCTCCATGCCGCGTCCCGGCGCAAGCGTGATGCTGGTGAACTCCGGTTTTGTTTGGCTGTCAGCGGCGCGCGTAAGCGTGACGACCTTCTGGCCGCCGATCTCGGTTACGGCCTGAGCGTGACAGTTAAGGGCAAAGGAACCTGCCGTGAATAGCAGCAACAATAGTGCGCGAAGAATCAGCTTCATCTCAATCCACTCCCGGATTAGATCAGGATTACTTCAGAAGCGGCTACGTGGCCGTCTGTATCCCGGCACTGAATAACCTCTTCCGCAGGCAATGCCATTCTACGCCAACGAACCCGCTTTGGGCGCAGCAGGTTGGAGACCGCGAACCTTAACAAGAAAACTATTCACCGCGCACTGTTCACTAACCATCGACCACATTCTTTTTTGCGCATAATTACTTTCCGACGGCGCACAATCAAAGCATGAACACCAACCAAATCCCCGGGCTTTTCTATTCCACACCTATTCCCTATTGCCTATTCCCTTTTGTACGGCCGGGGACATCCCTGACAGTTTAGACCGGGCACATCGTTGACAG
>CAYOYX010000001.1:0-113762 GCA_964408275.1 uncultured Occallatibacter sp. | reverse complement strand
AACTGTCAACGATGTGCCCGGTCTAAACTGTCAGGGATGTCCCCGGCCGTACAAACAGTTGTCAGTTTTCAGTTGTCAGTGGTCAGCAAAAAAGCCCGTAGGTGTTGGTTGGTGGTCATGGATTGATTGTGCGCGTGGGGCGTGTAATTCTATGCAAAAACAGTGAATAGTGCCACGGGTTGGAGTTCGTGGATTCCCACCCATTCCGCGATAAAACTGCGGAATAGATGGGGCACATGATTTTACGAGCGGGTGGTCATGGTTTCAGGTGGGTGAAGAAATCCATCTTGCCGACGTCGTTGAACATGACATATGCGAAGAAGGCAACAATGAGAAGGAAGGCGGCCTGATAGATATACTCCTTTACCTTAATGCTGATCGCGCGCCGGATGGTGGTTTCTATCAGCAGGAAGAGGATCATGCCTCCATCAAGGATGGGAAAAGGCAGCAGGTTGAAGATGCCCAGGTTGAGGCTGATCGATGCGGCCAATCCAAATTTTGGCAGCCACCTTTTTGTCTCCGCCGCTTGACCGGCTAACTGGGCGATGCCCAACGGGCCAGAAACCTGTGAGACCGCTACCTTATGGCTAAGCAGCTTGCCAAGAACCTGGAGAATCATCGTGGAATTCTCGACGCAGTAGGCCTTTGACTCAGAGACGGCCTGAACGAGCGGCATCGGCTCCTGGTGCGTGGGAATATCCGAGGGAAGAGTGTAACCGAAGCCTATGCGCCAGTCCGAACCCTGCAAGAAGGGATGGACCACCATTGGCGCAAGCAACTGGCCGTTGCGGCTGACGGTGAGCGTGACCGGCTTGCCGTGCCCTTGCTGCAGGTCAGCCACCATTGGCTCCAGGGTGTGAAATGCGTTGCCGTCCACAGCTAGGATGAGGTCTCCGCTGCGCAAACCGGCCATCGCCGCCGGCTCACCGGGGTTGACCATATCCACTTTGATGGGGCTTTGCACAAGCTGCAAGAAGAGGCCGGCGTCGCTGATGTCAAACCGCCCCCCTTTGCTATCGCCGGAGAGCCGAAGATTCATCGTGAGAGTCTTGTCGCCGCGCTGGACCGCGACGGGGACGGTCTGATTCACATCTCGCTCGGCGGCTGTCAGAATTTGCGCCCAGGAGGGATCGTTCACGTTGTCGAAGCTGATGATGGTGTCGCCGGAGTGAATGCCGGCCTGAGCGGCAGAGGAGCCATCACTGACCCACTCGACGACGATGGGATGGACGGCTGGAACTTCGTTGATGAAGTTGAAGTAGAAGAGCATCAGCACGAAAGCGAGGATGAAGTTGGCCACAGGACCGGCGACGCCGATGAGCATCTGCTGCCAGCGGGGATGCGAGGTGAGCGCGCCGGGATCGCTGGCGGGAGCGACGGTGGCAGTGCCGGTGGCGGCGTCGCTGAGTTCGGCGAAGTTTTCACCGGCCATTTTGACGTAGCCGCCGACAGGAAACGCGCAGACTTTGTAGTCGGTATCGCCGTATTTGTATCCGAAGAGGCGCGGACCAAAGCCAAAGGAGAAGGCCTCGACGCGAACCTTGCAGAGCTTGGCGACGGCGAAGTGACCGAATTCGTGAACGACGACCATGACGCCGATCAGGACGATAAAGGCGACGACGGTAATTAGTGTGTCGTGCAGATTGATCGCGGCGATGGATTCCAGAAGGCGATGAAAGAAGTCGGTCATAAGTGTGCGGTGATTTCCTTGAAAAACAGTTCTCAGTTGTCAGTTCTCAGTTGTCAGTTAAAACAACGGTCAGCACAAGTTTCTGGAGCGTGTTTCAAAAATGCCTTGAATATTCTTTTTGTGTTTCCTCAGGGGCTAAAGCCCGCGCTGATATTGCGACTTTTTCGGCAGTCTGGGCTAAAGCCCTGACCTACTAGTCGTGCCCTGATACAAAACTGATTATTGAAATCGTGCTAGTCACTGAGAACTGACAACTGGTAACTGTGAACTGACAACTCAGAACTAATTTGCCAGCAGCTTGCTCGCAGATTCGCGAGCCTCGCGGTCTGCTGCCAGCACCTCGGCGATAGTGGCCGGATGAGCTTCTGGCGTGGCAGCGAGCACCTTCTCAATTGTACGCGGGATTCCGGTGAAGGGGATGCGCCGGTCGAGAAAGGCCTCGACGGCGACCTCGTCGGCGGCGTTGAGAGCGATACAGTGCGTGCCGCCGATTGCCGCGGCCTCGAAGGCCAGACGCAGGCAGGGGAAGCGTTCGAGATCGGGCTGCTCGAAGTCGAGATGGCTGAGGGCGGCAAGATCGAAGGTGAGCGTGGATGCGGGGCGCTCCGGGAAGGCGAGCGCGTAGAGGATGGGCAGGCGCATATCGGTGACAGAGATTTGCGCGAGGATGGAGCCATCGACGTATTCGACGAGCGAATGAACAGTGGACTGAGGGTGAAGGGTGACGCGGACCTGCGCGGGCGAGACGTCGAAGAGGCGGCAGGCTTCGATGACTTCGAGGCCTTTGTTGAGCATGGTGGCGGAGTCGATGGTGATGCGGCGGCCCATGACCCAGGTGGGATGCTTGAGGGCCTGCTCGGGAGTGACGGCGGCGAAGTCGGCGAGCGGGAGTTTGCGAAAGGGACCGCCGGAGGCCGTGAGCCAGATGGTCTTTACCTCGGCGTGCGCGCCGACACGAAGGCACTGATGGACAGCGTTGTGTTCGCTGTCGATGGGCAGGATGGGTACGTTGCGCTCGCGGGCCGCGCGGGTGAGGATTTCTCCGGCGGCGACCATGCACTCCTTGTTGGCGAGGCCGATGGGCTTGCCGGCGAGGATCGCCGCATGGGTGGCTTCGAGACCGGAGACGCCGACGATGGCCGAGACGACAAAATCGGCTTCGGGCAGCGTGGAGCAGGCGACGGTGCCCGCAGTGCCGTGGACGACTTCAATGCCGCTGACGCCGGCTTGCTTGAGTTTGGCGGAGAGCGCGGAGGCTAGCTCTTCAGTGGCCAGAGAGACGATGCGCGGACGCCAGCGGAGGGTCTGCGCGAGGGCTTCATCGAGATTGCGCCCGGCGGCGAGCGAGACGACGGAGTATCGGTCGGGAAACTGCTCGACGATGGAGAGAGTGCTTTGGCCGATGGAGCCAGTGGAACCGAGAATGGCGAGTTTTTTCATAGGGTTATTTTATGGCGTGATACCAGCGATAGAGCCGACGACTTCGCGAACTTCAAGGAGCACATCTTCCGGGGCTTTGCCGATCAGAACAGGGTTACGTGCCTGCCAATCCAAACTGCGTAGATGCGAACAAAGAACAACGCCATGCACTGACAAACCCAGAGGCAGTGGAATCTCAGATGCATACCCCTTGATTCTGCTGGTGATCGGGCAGACGAATGCTAATTTAGCTCTCTGATTGAATCGTCTGGAAGAAAGCACCAAGGCCGGTCTGCGGCCTGCTTGTTCATGACCCGCCTGCGGATCGAAATCCAACCAAGCCAAATCGCCAGAGTCAGGAACGTATGGGCTTACCAAATTTCTGCTCCGCGTGGCGGGCCCCAATCGATATCCTCCATCGTGGCGCCCTCTGGGATGCCCTCCAAAATTTCCTCCAATGTCTTGCGCTTTCGAGGTCTTGATGAAGCACCATCCGACTTTTTCACTAGCGCGATGCTGCCGCGGCCATTTGGGATCCACTCCACCGGCTCACCAACCGGCAGCGAAGCCTCAGCAGCCAACTCCTCGGGAATCTCGACAGTCAGCGTGTTTCCAACGCGAACGATTCGAGTCGTCATTGGGTCAACTCCTGATGAAATGATAGCGCGAATCCGCCGCTCGTGCCTACTTGAGCGACGACAGCATCTCACGCCTGAGTATGGCGTTCATGCGCGATTGATAACCTCTGCCGTGAGATTTCAGCCATTCCAGAACATCGCCGTCGAGGCGCGCGGTGACAATCTGTTTGACGGGACGATAGAGATGGCCGCGCACACGATTGGTCTTTGCCCATGCGGCGTCCGAGAGAACAGGAATGTCGCTGGTATCGATCTCGCTTACGGGCCGCGCCGCGAGAGCCTTCAGATTGGCGCGCTGCGCGTTGGTCAGCGGCGGCAACGTATCAAGTGTGTACCTAACCATTTTCTTTTTCATATCGTTAGATTGCTAATAATCCGCGCTTATTCTGACCACTGACCACTGTTCACTCACCGCTGTTTCAGAACCACTGATGAATCTGCAAAGCATACCAGAGTGCGGGTGCGGCGAGGAGCAGGGCGTCGAGGCGGTCGAGGACGCCGCCGTGGCCAGGAAGCAGAGTGCCGGAGTCCTTGACGCCGGCTGATCGCTTGAGGGCGGATTCGACCAGATCGCCGACCTGCGCGGCGATGTTGACCACGACGGCCAGCAGCAGCCAGTACCACCAGGCTCCGCCGGAGAAGGAGAGCCACGCCTGGTTGAATTTTTCTTCGAAGAGATAAGCCAGAGCAAGCAGCGCGCCGGTGGCCAGCAGACTGCCTACAACCGAGCCAATTGCCCCCTCCCAGGTCTTGTTGGGGCTTAGCGCGATTGCCATCTTGTGGCGCCCCAGGGCGCGACCGACGTAGAGCGCGGCAATGTCACCGGCCCAAACGACACTGAGCAAAAAGGCAAGCAGCGAAGTGCCATTGGGCTGTTCGCGGAGCGCGGGCAGAGTCACCAGCGTCATACCCACGTAGATCAGGCAGAAGACGGAGGTCGCGGCATCGGCCATCATCTGCTCGACGGGCCGGGTGAATGTGCAGTAGACGAGCAGGGCCAGAGAGAGAATGCCGAGCAGCGCGACGGTCTGGTCTCCTTGACCCCAGATCATGCTGCCGGCAAAGAGAACGAGGATGGCGACAATTACAGCGACGCGCGGCGGGGTGGCACCTGAGGCATGAGCCAGACCCAGAAACTCCCATGCGACCAGGGCTGCTATGCCGGCAACAACCGGCGTGAAGAGCCAGGGATGCTCGGGCCACAAAAAGACCACGAGCAGCGCGAAAGGAATCAGGATGAGAGCGGTAAGGATGCGTTTCATCTAGGACTGAGGATACACTGCCGGGGGTTGGGCTTGCCCGCAAGGCAGGCCAAAGCCCAGGGCAAACGCATTTGGATTTTGGATCGTGGGCAATGGCGGTTTGAAAGGGCACGACTTCACAGGCTGCGGAAAAACTCGGATTTTGAAGCAATATTGACGGATGATTCCCTCGGCGGCTAAAGCCGAGCGATGATCATGCAGGATTTATGTACGGGCTAAAGCCCGTACCCTTCATTCCTAAAGCCCGTACCCTTCATTGGCACGGCTGAAGCCGTGCCTTTTCAAGAGAGATTCTTCCCATATTGTGAAATGCGTTTGCCCTGGGCCAGAGCCATCCAGATACCAATTGGAATCAGCAGTATACTGTGCGGATAAATCAAGCATCAGGCGCTTTTGCGCGCGTCCTGTATTGGCGTATCCTGGCGCAGCCAATAGAGCAGCGCCTGCGAGACAATGCGCTGCATCGACTCCTCCTTGGCGCGAACACAAACAAGCTGGATGAGTCTTTTGGCTCTAGTTGCGGCATCCTCTTCCACGGGCGAGTGAGTTGCTTCTTGTACAGGCATAGTGCCTCCGAATCTCATTGAGCGAAAAGCCGCAACCGCATCACGCGTGTTTTGCGCCGTCAGAGCGCAGCCAGTGGAGAAAGGCCTCCGAGCCTCTGGCACCTCCGCGCTGAACCATGGATTCCTTGAGCCGGAAGCGCAACTGCTCGGCCAGCCGCTTGGCGCGAGAGGCAGCATCCTGCTGCTTGTACGTTTCATCTGAAGCGATTTTTGGGTTTTCCAGAATAGAGTGTTCCAATGAAGAATCCCTCACATGGACTTCTTCGTCAGAAGCAGGCGCAGGGTTATATGTTCGTCTATAAATATCTGCTCAGAGGTAATCAACCCGCTACGATTTTGATTTTGTCCGGGTTCTCTTCCACTTCGCCGACGCTTTCACTCAGTCCGCCATAGCGGCGCTCGCGCTGCTGATAGTCGGCGATGGCCTCCAGCAGGTGAATGCCGCGAAAGTCGGGCCAAAGGCGCTCGGTGACAAAAATCTCGGTATAGGCAACCTGCCAGAGCAGATAATTCGAGAGGCGCATCTCTCCGGAGGTGCGAATCAGCAGATCGGGGTCGGGCATATGCGCAGTGTAGAGATGGCGATGAATGTCTTCTTCTGTAATGTGATCGGGGCTGATGTGTTTTTGCTTCATCTCGGCGGAGAGAGAGCGGAAGGCATCGACAATCTCTGAGCGGCCGCCGTAGTTGAGGGCCAGTGTGAGTGTGGTTCCGGTATTGGCAGCGGTGGCGTCGGCGGCCCAGCGCATTTTGTCCTGAACCTCGGCGGGCAGCTCGTGAGTGCGGCCGATGTAACGCACACGAACGTTGTTGTCCATCATGCGTTGCAGGTTGGTTTCGAGATACGTTCTCAACAACCGCATGAGGAAGTTGACCTCAGCGCGGGGGCGTCGGAGGTTGTTTTCAAGCGAGAATGCGTAGAGGGTGAGCCAGGGCAGGCCGATGCGCGAGGCGGTCTCGGTGACCAACTGCACGGCTTTAGCTCCCTGCTGGTGGCCGAGGAAGCGCTTGAGCGAACGGCTGCCGGCCCAGCGGCCATTGCCGTCCATGATGATGGCGACGTGCTGGGGCAGGCGCTCGGGTTTCAGAGTCGCGTAGACGGCGCGCTCATCGCCGGTAAGCTCATCGATGCGCAGCGTGGGAGAAAAGACCAATTGATATGCCTCAAGAGTTTCCCGGCGCGACAAATCGCCAGCGCCGGGAGAAAGAGTATTTCACCATCGACCGTAGCACAAGCGCCGAAGGGCCGCAATTGCCGCGCGATTGCGAAGAGACGCTCTACGCGATGCGCCTGTGCGCCTGGGCCATATCGCGCGCCGCGCCAAAGACGAGCGAGCGATGGAAGGAGTCGAGCGAGGGCAGCAGGACGGCGATCTCGGCGAGCAGAGGGTCGGCCAGAATTGCCATCACTTCGTCGTCGCGCTCGCTGCGGGCATCCCTGACCAGTTGACGCAACTCCACGCCCAGCGCCGAGGCCAGCCGCTCCAGCGAACCAAGTGTCGGGATAGCTTTGCCGTTTTCGATCTTGGATATGTAGGTGCGGGGCACTTGCATCCGTCCGGCCAGTTGGCGCTGGCTCATGTGGCGTGCGCGGCGCATCTCCTTGACCTGAGCAGCCACCTTCGCGCCGGCTTCAGCGGCGGAATCGGCGGCGTGAGGGTTGACCGCGACGGGTCCGGGACGAAGAGATTCCTCAATCGCCAAGGGCCGGTGGCACCGTCTGCAAAGTGAGTTGCTGGTTCTGAACTGTACGATGCCGCAATCGGCAAATGCGCAACGCACAACTTCGCGCGCATCCATGCTAACCAGATTGGTCGCCATAGTGGTTTTGCGGAGCGCCAGAGCAAGGTACCCCGCGGAGCTTTTCAGCACCACGATAAAAGCTACTTTCTACGAAGTGAACCATAATTGTCAAGTAGAAAGTTATATACAAGCCAAAGTTTTTCGGATCAGACCCGAAGTTAGCCTTGAAAACCCGGAGAAACACGAACCAAGATGAGCAACAACGAAGTTGCGGAGAATTGCAGAGAATGCACCGGGGGTGAGGCAATGGGGCGTGGATGCGCACAACGCTTTTTGCTTGGAGGATATGAAGTGTGGACGAGAAAGTTGGCGCTGTAAGGAGCAGCTTTTAGCTTTATGCTGTAGGAATTAACGAAAGTGATGCCAAATCATAAAGATAATTGCAACGACAATTGTGCTGTATAAAAGTAGATCGACCGCATTACCTACTGTCATTGAAACTCTATCGATGAATAGTTCATGCAAATAGAATTCGCCAGGATTAACTGGGTTGTATCGGATGGAAACTGTTTGCCCCTCGTAAAATTGGAAGAGCGGGGATATCTCGGAAACCGAATAGAAGGCGGTGTGAAAGGAGTCCGACGCGTCTTTCCAACCAATCATGCACGTAGAATGCCATTGCCATTGATCGCGTGAATTTTGTGTGCCCGATCTTTCACTGCGGCGTAATCCAGCCTCCGGCTCCGTTAACTTAGATGAAAGAATTTTCGCCTCGGTCGGAATCCACTTATCGTAGCCGCGCAGGCGTTTCCTGATATCGATTAGCATGATGGCTCCAATGTGCCACATCGGAGCGGGAAGATGCGCAGAAAATGTACCGAAATCGATGATAAAATGGATGCAGGCAAAGGGCGCGAAATCGCCTGAGATGCGGAGGTCTCCCATGCTGTCTGCGGATGAAAAAGAGAAGCTGGAGCGCGGGTTTGCCGAGGCTGAGGCAAGCCTCTTTCTGGAAGGGCTAACGCCATCAGCGAACTTCTTTGCTGTAAAAGCCCGTATCCTCGCCGGTGAGATTACCTTCGAGCAGGGGCAAGAAGAGATTCTTGCCTACCATCGGGTGAAGGTTCCCGCCGTGGCATGAGTTTGACTGCGCGTGATCCCTATGTCTATCCCGGTACGAATGTCCTCATTAACCTGGAGAATATCCGCGACCAGCAGGCCCTCAATATTTTCGAGGCTGACGCGGTTGCATCTTGCCTGATTGAACTCAAGCAAAAACCAGTCACCGGCCCATTCGACCTGCGTCGCTTGCAGGAGACGCATCGCCGCATCTTCGGCAGGGTGTATCCGTGGGCCGGGGAACTGCGCAAAGATATTGGGCTGATGGCCAAGAACCGCTCCGGTTTTGTGGTGGCCTACGGGCCTTCGCAGAATGTTCCCGGAGCGCTGGCCAGCGTCTTTGCGGCGCTGAAGGCTGAGAAGGAACTGCAAGGGCTGGATGCGGTTGCGATGGCTCGGAGGCTGGCTTACTATTACTGCGAACTCGATGCCATACACGGCTTTCGCGACGGCAACTCGCGCACCTTGCGAGCATTCACGACGGACCTGACAGAGGCGGCGGGCCATCGGCTGGAGTGGGCGCGGACGGCGCAGAGAGAAGGAGATCGCGAGCGGCTTTACCATGCCCGCGACCTGGCCGTGATGCGCGGCGATCTCTCCGAAATGACTGAAATTATCGGTGCGGCGCTCGGAGTTTAACGCCGCCGCTCTTACTGCTTGATGATTTCGATCTCGATGGTCAGCTTGACCTCGTCGCCGATCATGACTGCCGGGAAGCTGGTTCCGATTCCGAAGGCAGTACGGCTGATGGTGGTGGTGGCCGAGAAGCCGGAGTGCGTCTTATGGTCCATGCCCTCGACAGGAGTGCTGGGGCCTTCCACCTCGAGCACTACAGGCAGGGTCACTCCATGCAGCGTCAGGTTGCCATTCACCGTCAGCTTGCTGCCGATCTTCACTACGCTGGAGCTGGTGAAGGTTGCCGTGGGGAATTTGACCACATCGAAGAACGCATCCGATTTGAGATGAGTGTCGCGCTTCGGCTCGCCGGTATCGATGGTGGTGGTGTCGATGGTGACCGTCACTGTGGATTTGGTGACGTCCGCCTCGTTGTAAACCAGTGTGCCTTTTACTCCGCCAATGCGTCCGTGGACGTTGGAGACGCTGGCATGGCGGATGCTGAAATCAACTTCGCTGTGCGCCGGATCGGTGGTCCATGCGGAGGTTTGCGCCAGAGCCAGAGGGGCGGCCAGCGCCAGAATGCCTGTCAAAATAGCTGTACGTTTCATGGTCGAAATGCCTTTCCGTTAAGCGCCCATGGGGCTGCTTTGGAGATGATAAAATTCCCGCGCGCCTTCAAGGAAAACGCGCGAGTTCGGAGAAGCAATGCGCTTCTTCCTGCTGTATCGTCTGATGCAGCAGAGGCATGGAGGATTTGAATTTATTGCGTTTATTATTTCGAGGCAGCTTTTCAGCGGCAACGAGCAGTGCAGCAGGCCCTATTGATCCGGCAACTAAATACTGCATGGGCGCCCCATCCATTCCCGCGTTTTTTGCGGGAATGGATGGGAAGGAATATCAAAATTTTCTTGCCCGATCAATAGTCCTCCGGGATATCGGAACTGCCGGATTCATAACCCAGAAAGCCCGGTATCGCGGCTTCCGCATCGACTTCATTCGAGGACGCACTCTCGCCGCTTCCGTTGGTTGCCGTCACGACATAGTAGTATGTCCTGCCCGGCTCGGCGGTGAAATCGTACGAGTTGTATGTGCTGGTCTGAATGATAGTCGTGAAAGGTCCGCCCGGCCCATCGCTGCGCTTTACGTTAAACTCCGGGCCGAACTGCGGAGTGGTCAAGGGATCGGGAATCCAGCTCAGGAAGACAAATCCATCCCTTTGCTGAGAACTAAGCACGGGAGGCTGATGGACTGTCTCAACCGGCGTGGCTGTCACCAAGGAGGACTTAGCACTTTCACCAGCCGAATTCACAGCGGTAACGGCATAGTAGTAAGTGGAACCGTTGCTGATTCCCAGGTCGGTATACTGCGTTCCACTTTGTGGCGAAGATGTAAGTTCGCTGAAGTTGATCCCATCCGTGGAGCGATACACATTGTAGCCCGCCGCATTCGACACCGGCGACCAGGAAACGATGGCTATAGCTCCTCCGTAGAAGGGATCGAAATCGCCGCCACCGGAGGCTATTTCAACCGATCCCGGAACCGAGGGCGCGCTGGAAGGAGAAGGAAATGCGCTCACCTGCGAAGACACGGCGCTGCGTCCTATCATATTCGCAGCCCGCACCACATAATAGTAAGTGGAACCGTTGGCGGCCGTGCTGTCCAAGTAAGTGTTAGCCGCCAAAGTCGCGATTGGCGCGTATGGGCCGCCGCTTTGAGTGGAGCGTTCAACGGTATAAGAATTGGCCGTCGCGGTGGTCGCCCATGAGAGAGAGACTTGCGAGTTGCCGGAGGCCGCCGTCAGATTGGACGGAGCTGAAGGTACTGCAACTCCTCCGCCTCCTGATAGCAACTCGATCAAGATAGCTCCACTTACAGGCGGCAGAACGGTTTCGTCCGTGGTTGCTGCGGCCAGTGAGAGACTATGGAATCCGCTGCCGAGTGTAAGTAATAGAGGCGACGACAGGCCGCTTGATGTGCCGAGAGCCAGATTCCCCACGAGCTTATCGTCCACCTGCACATTGACCGAGGCTGAACTATCGCTGGCATACCCATACAGTTGCAAGGAGTAAGAGCCCGGCACGATAGCTCGCAGCAAATAGAGATTCGGCGATCCTTGTTGGATTGTGAGTCCCGATCCTGGAGCCGCTTCACTGGCATAGATATCGGGAGTACGCTGACTGGGATCGAGTGAGGCCGTTTGCCCGTGGATGAAAGGCAGAACCTGTCCCGCTGTGATCGCCGGAGGCTGTGAGTTAAGCACCGTGACCGCTGCTTGATAGGTCGGTGTCCGAAGATGCTCGAAATCCTCTACCAGCATCCAGTCTCCGAATTCACTTACATCGCCGCGAATCGCATAGTAATTCGCGACGTCCCCACCTACCGCAAACCAGTTATCAAGAAATTGGTGTTCTATGCTGGGAATCATGCGCTGATCGCGGATTACATAGGCTCCAATCCCTGCAACCAATGACCCTGGTCCTGATTCATAGGAGACCTCGCGCAGACCGTAATAGGTCGCAACGGCCTGCCAGCCAATCAGAGCGCGGCGAGTAGCATCGCTTCCCGTCCACATCGTCGCAAAGGTCGCGCCCACCGTTGAAGTATCGCTGGCGGAGTAATATGGAGCTTCGCCAATTCCATAGAGTACATTCTTCGCCAGTAGCCCGCTCTGCTGCTCTTCCCACCCGATCGTATTGAAGAAGGTCAACTCTGTCTCTTGCTGCCACAAAGCTACCGGTCGCACTCGGCCTGTTCCGTTGGTCGCGCCAAAGACCGACTCGAAGATATGCGCAATCTGGAAGGTGCGCTCCATGTACCGCTCATCCACGGTGATTCCTTCAATGTCAGCCTGAATCAGATTGTAAACATACTGTTGGAAGCTGAAGTTCCAAACCTCATTGCTGTATTCGACATACACATGAAGATCCGGATCCAGCCCCCTCGTATATTGATTTCCATTCAGAATCAGGTTGGCTAACTGAGTTACATAATCGTCGTCCGCCGAGTCGGGAATGTTGATCCACATATCATGATGCGTCGCATTCGCGAGCATGATCATGTACTCCCATGCCACTCCCTGCGATTGGTTGCCGTTGTTGTTTCGCGACGCCAGTCCGGCCTGATATGCATCCGTGACTTGAACACGGTTTTGCCACGTGGTCGTAACCAGACCGCTGCCATAAAACGTCTGATACCCATTGCCAGCGTCGGGACCAAGAAAACGAACTGAGGCAAAAGGCTGCTGATATGCATTGAGCGTACCCTGCGTAAAGACCTGGCTGGTATTGGCGGGATATCCCGGTTGGATCAGCCGCATATTGGTAAACCCCGTGCCGGGCTGATCGGTAGGCAACCGCTTGGTGTTCAGGAACTGTAGTTGCAAGAGAGAATGGCCGGGCAGCAATACCAAGTCGGCTGTGGTTTGGTTGGTCTCCGCATTGTACTTCTGATTCAGCACCAGGAGTCCGCCTACCGCGGCTTCAGTGTTGGGCACAATCGTAGCTTGACCGGTAAACGAGAGCTTGTAAACACCGGCGATGTCTTCATTGATAGCCGGCGCATCGGGGCCGCGCCACGGCATATTCTTTCGTTGGTCGTAGTCCATGCCGGCATCGCTCATTGGCCAACCGGACGCATCCTGAGGAACTGATGTCTCAGTGCCAACAGTGTTCCAGCCGGAAATTCCGTTGATCAGGTTGACCCAATCCCAGTCGCCATTCACGCCAAACGGAAGGCGGCTGCTTTGGGGGAAGAAGTTGGAAGGGTTGGCGTGGATCTGAGCCGGAATCATCAGGGCCACTGCAACGAACATGAGTTTCCATGAGAGAAACCCACAATGCACTCTATCGATGGGGGACGATTGGTGCTTCATATAACCTCCAGGGGAAGGGAAGGTCATTCCCGGTACAATTTCCATCAAACAATAGGAGATTGTCAAGAAGAAGAATTCCACGCCTGCATGAGCAGCCGCGCGCTCCTTGCATTAATGCAATTCCTGGAATAATTTGTCCCGAGCATGCATCCCTTTTGAAATTATTTCCATGACATGAACGCACACGCTGAGAATGCAAAATTCGACCGAGATCCTTTGACACCGCCATGCCCACTTTGTGTTCGCTGCGGCCGATGATGCAAATCATCGAGTGACTCGAGGTATTGCGAACACACACTTCAATTATCTCCAGTGACCCACTCAACGGGTTTCGACGTAATTGCCCTGGCTTCTGGTTAGCTTTCTTACAGGCGCTGTCAGGCGGCAGACATTTCTGTGGACGCTGGCCGGCTTGTGGATTTCACCAGTCAATCTCATCTGGAAGTAACCGCGCAAATCTTCTATTTTATTTGACGTAAATCTATAACTTACACTATAGTATAAACAATGAACGTAGGTATACAATCTCTCCGCGCCCGCCTGCGGCAGCAAACCCGCCAAGAGATCGTTCGCGTCGCCTTTGATCTCTTCGGCAGGCATGGTTTCGAGAAAGTCTCTGTTGAGATGATCTCTGCCAGGGCCGGCATCTCACGCGCCACGTTTTTCAACTACTTCCCGCAAAAAGAGCTTATCCTGCGCGAAGTGGCCTCCGCCCGGGCCGAAAAGCTTAAGAGCATCCTCGGCAATCTGCAGTCTACAGGTCACACGCCATCTGCGGAAGCCATTCTGCAACTGGTTCTCAAACTCTCTGAAGAGAACGCCAGGATTACTCTGCACTCCAAGAAGCTGATGCTTGAGGCTATTTTTCATCAGGTCTCTCATAAGACTCTGATTACTGTTCGCGGCCAAGCTGTCTGCGCAATCCAGCAGTTTCTTGCAGCCATTCCAGGCTTGAAGAAATCCAAGGCCAAAGCACTGGCCGAGACCCTCCTGGCCATCTACGTCGCCACCATGCTGGAGTGGCTCATGCGTGACTCCGTGCCGCAGAAGTGGCTGGTGGAAACCATGCGTGAACGTTTGCAAGTTGTTCTGGAGGGTGTGCGATGAAGCAGCGAAAAGTTTTCATCAGAGCCGCGGCAGCGGTGCTCATCCTGATTGCCGCGCTCGTTTGCTACTACGCCTGGTCGGCTCACCGCGTCCGCTTTGAATACTCTGGCACCGTGGAAACCCGTGAGATCCAGATTGGCTCTAAAGTTGGTGGCCGTGTGACGCTTGTCCCAGTCGAAGAAGGCAACTTCGTCAAGGCCGGGAGCCTCCTTGTCCGCTTTGAGTGCGACGATCTCACGGCCCAGCGCGCGCAGGCCGCGGCAAACGTCGATCAGGCTCAGGCCAATTTCGACCGCCTGCTCCGCGGCAACCGTCCCGAAGAGATCGAGGAGGCTGAGGCTCTTGCCAAGGCGCAGCACGCTGCCGCACAGGAGGCCGAGAATGGTCCGCGCAAGCAGGAGATTGCGCAGGCCCAGGCCGATTTTGCCGCCGCACAGGCGGATGCCGTCAACGCAGAGATCAACTTTCATCGCATGGAGAAGCTGATCGCCGCGGACACGATCTCTCGCCAGCAGTTCGACGACACCCGCGACAAACGCGATGCCGCGCAACAGCGAGCCGAATCCGCGCGCCAGCATCTCGCGCTGCTCCAGGAGGGAACCCGCCGCGAAGATGTGCTATCGGCAGAAGCGCGCGACCGTCAGGCGCAGGCCGCCGCCATCCTCGCTCGCAAGGGATTCCGCAAAGAGGACATCGACGCAGCACGCGCCAAACTCGCTCAGGCCAAGGCCCACCTTGCCGAGATCGACATATCCATCAAGGAAGCTGAACTCACAGCCCCTGCCGACAGCATTGTCGAAACCGTCAGTGTGCGTCCCGGCGACCTTGTTCCTCCCGGCCGCATCGTCGTGACGGCGCTCGAACCCTCTCAACTATGGGTCAAAGTCTACGTGCCAGAGACCGATCTTGCCCGCGTCCATCTCGGCCAGTCTGCCACAGTCGGCGTCGATGGCTTCTCCGGCCATGTCTTTCAGGGCCGCGTTGGTCAGGTCGCCTCTCAGGCCGAGTTCCTGCCCCGCAATGTTCAAACCCCCGATGACCGGCAGCATCAAGTCTTCGGCGTCAAGGTCTATGTCGATAACCCCACCGGCATTCTTAAGTCCGGAATGTCGGCAACGGTGCGCTTCAAATGACCGCGGTCATCACAGCCTCCGGTCTCACGATCCGCTTCGGTCAGTTTACCGCGGTGAATAACGTGAGCTTTGATGTGAGCAAGGGGGAGATTTTCGGTTTTCTCGGTCCGAATGGCTCCGGCAAAACCACCATCATCAAGGCGCTCTGCGGCCTACTGCAGCCGAGCGATGGCGCCGGCTCGATCCTCGGCATGGATATTCGAAAAGACGCAGCCGAGATCAAACGCCATGTCGGCTATATGTCGCAGAAGTTCGGCCTCTATGAAGACCTTACCGTCGCCGAGAACATCGACTTCTACTCTGGCGTCTACGGCCTGCGCGGGAGTCAGGCGGCACAGCGCAAGTCCGATGTTTTGGAGCTTACCAGTATTGGTCCCTATCTCCATCGCCGCGCCGGCCAGCTCTCCGGGGGATGGAAGCAGCGCCTTGCACTGGCTTGCGCAGTCATACACTCTCCAGAAGTTGTCTTCCTTGACGAGCCAACCGCCGGCATCGATCCCGTTGCCCGCCGCACACTATGGGATCTGCTGTTTCGCCTTTCAGGCCAGGGTGTCACGTTCTTTGTCACTACCCATTACATGGATGAGGCCGAACGTTGCGGACGCGTAGGCTACATCTATCTGTCCAATCTGATCGCTATCGGCACTGTTGCTGAACTGCAGGCGCTTTCCGCTGCTAACCCAGCCGGAACCTCGCGTATCCAAATCACCGTGCAAAACGCCTCGCAACTCCTCGATATTGTGCGTCGAATCGTGGGCGTGCAGGAGGCGACAATCTTTGGCCGCTCGATTCACGCCCTGGTGGACACTGAACAGCTCTCCGCCCTGCGTCTTCAATTGCCCCAGGCGCACATCGAAGCCATCGAGCCATCTCTCGAAGATGTCTTTGTAACCCTCACCTACAAGATCATGGAGAACTCCAAGTGAAAACTCTCTTCCGAGGCCTGATTCCGGTTTGCCGCAAGGAGTTTCTTCACATCGTGCGCGATCCCGGCACGCTATTCTTCGCTCTCGTCATCCCCATGGTGCAATTGTTTCTCTTCGGCTTTGCCGTCGATACCAACGTCCGCCAGGTCGCCACGGTGGTGCTCGACGAGTCCGGCACCGAAGACAGCCGCGCACTGCTCCAACGCTTTGCCGCCTCCGATGTCTTCAAGCTGCAAGTCACAGCTCGTTCTGTCGACGAGATGTATGATGCAGTCCGCTCAGGCCGCGCACGCGTCGCTGTGCGGATTCCGTACGACTACGCTAGACATCTTCAGGACGGCAGTACAGCCACCGTGCAGGTTCTCGTCGATGGCTCCGACTCCACAGTCGCCGGCATGGCAGTCAGCGCCTCGACCGGAGTCGCACTGGAGCAGTCTCTCGCTCGCGTGCTGCCTGAGGGCAATATGCCCATCGATGTTCGTCCCTCGCTGCTTTACAACCCCGCCATGCGCTCGGCGAACTTCTTCGTTCCAGGCCTCATCGCCATTCTGTTACAGGTCATGTGCATCCTGCTCATCGCTCTTTCGCTGGTTCGGGAACGAGAACGAGGCACCCTCGAGCAGCTCACCATGACTCCTGTCGCACCCCTCGGTCTTATGGTTGGAAAAATGATTCCTTACGGAATCCTTGCCTTCTTTGAGCTTTGCGCCATCCTCGCAGTCATGCGGAGTGTCTTTCAGGTTCCAGTGCACGGCAGCGTCATCTTGCTGCTCTTCCTGTCGCTGCCCTACATCCTCACGCTGCTCGGCCTTGGCCTGGTCATCTCTGCAAAGGCCAAGACTCAGGCCGAAGCCTTCCAGCTTGCCCTCGGCACTATCCTGCCCTCGATTTTTCTCTCCGGCTACATCTTTATGATTGAAAATATGCCGCTCATCTTCCAGGGCATCAGCCGCCTCATTCCCGCAACTTACTTCATCCGTATCCTGCGCGGAATCATTCTGCGCGGCTCGACCTTCGCCGATCTCTGGCCCAACGCCGCCGTCCTCACCATTATGGGCTGCGGCGCCATCCTGCTAGCCGCCCGCATCTTTGTCAGACAAAGAGCGTGAACCGCGAGACGGTGCTTCAGCGCTATACTTGCCGGCATGGGATGGATAATAGACAAATTTGGTCGGCGCACCCAAAGCGGGGCGTTGAACTTCTGGATTCTCTTGATAATCATCGAATCCATTTGGATTGGGTTGTCGCTTGCTATTTCGATTGCGGGTCTCGCAAAAGGGAGCCACGGCTGCCTCATTTATGGAATTATGATGACGCTCCTTGGAATATTATGTGTCAGGGGCAGTATACATAATCTCCGCTTTACGATGTCGTTGTGGTTGAACAAAGTCAAGCACGAAGCATAACCTCTCCGGCTACCCTGGCAGCGCCTCCCGCCCCCTTTGCCTTAAACTAAATTGATGGAAGAATTCAGCAGAATACAGCGCCTGCCGCCTTACGTTTTTAACATTACCGGAGAGATGAAGGCCTCCGCCCGCCGCCGCGGAGAGGACATCATCGACTTCGGCATGGGCAACCCCGATGGAGCCACGCCCAAGCACATCGTGGACAAGATGATCGAGGCGGCGCTGAAGCCCGCGACGCACCGCTACTCGGTCTCCAAGGGCATTCCGCGGCTGCGCAAGGCCATCTGCAACTGGTACAAGACGCGCTACAACGTCGATCTCAACCCAGAGACAGAGGCCATCGTCACCATCGGCTCCAAGGAGGGCATCGCTCATCTCTGCCTTGCGATTCTCGATTCGAGCGACACGGTGGTGGTGCCGAATCCCAGCTACCCGATCCACATCTACGGGCCGGTGATTGCCGGAGCGCATATTGTCAGTGTGCCGGTGCATGATCGCGAGCAGTTTCTGGCGCAGTTGGAAGAGCTGATTCCGCGCATGGTTCCTCGGCCCAAGGCGCTGATCGTCAACTTCCCGTCGAATCCGACAACAGAGTGTGTTGACCTGCCCTTTCTTGCGCGGCTGGTGGAGATGGCGCGCGAATACGGCTTCCATCTGATTCAGGATCTCGCCTACGCCGACATCGCTTTCGACGGCTACAAACCGCCCAGTGTACTGGAAGTTCCGGGAGCGAAGGATGTGGCCGTCGAGTTCTTCACGCTCTCGAAGAGCTACAATATGCCCGGCTGGCGCGTGGGCTTCATGGTGGGCAACCCCAAGCTGGTGGCGGCGCTGGCGCGGCTGAAGAGCTACTTCGACTACGGAACCTTCACACCAATTCAGGTGGCTTCGATTTTGGCGCTGGAGGGTCCGCAGGAGTGCGTGCACGAAATATGCGAGACCTATCGCAAACGCCGCGATGTGCTGGTAGAGGGGTTGAATAAGCTGGGCTGGCCGGTGGTTAGCCCCAAAGCGACGATGTTCGTCTGGGCGCAGATACCGGAGCAATATAAAAAGCTCGGCTCACTGGAGTTTTCAAAGATTCTGCTGAACGAAGCCAAGACCGCCGTCTCGCCGGGGATCGGATTTGGCGACTACGGCGACGGGCACGTGCGCTTCTCGCTGATTGAGAACGAAGAGCGCACACGACAAGCTTTGCGCTGCATGAAACATATGTTCGCGAAGGGGTGAGCGGGGAGCTTGAGGTCTCCCAGGTCCCCAAATGCGAGGGACCTGGGGCACCCAGATTTTTCGCAGTTCTAAAACCCTACATTTGGCCCGCGGCTGAGACCATGACCTGCTGTGGCGCGGCGACTTCCATATCAGGAGCGTTGAGTTTCAGCTTGAGATATTCCACCTCCGGCTTACCTTTCAAATTGCTGGCAAACTCCAGCGCGTATTGATTCCGCAAACGGCGCAGAAGTTCGTCGAGGTACGGCTGGAAGGAGACCGGATTGCCCATCCCAAACCAAAAATTCTTGCCGCCGGTCGCTTGGGTCACTTCAGCCAGATGATTCTGGCCGGAGGAGTTCATGTACCGGTTGGCATCGGCGAGGCCATTGCCGAGCCAGTAGATCGAGTCGACGACCAGGCCCGCGCGCACGGAATCGGTGATGGCGTCCACGACGTAGGGATCCTCGGGATCGTATCGCCTCATGTAATCATCCACGCCGTCGGTAATCATGACCACTTCGCGACGAGCCGAGCGATCCGCCGAGGGCCAGTTCTTTGCCAACTCGGAGAGGCAAAAGTAAGGGCTGGCGCTGGAGCCGGACACGCCTCCGGGTAGATGCAACCCATGCATAGCCTGTTCGTGATTGGTGGAGAGCGGACCGGCAAAGACGGAGCGTCCGTAGGCCATATAGGCGACCGCTACGCGGACATCCGGCGGAAGCGCTTTGAGGAAATTCGCGATGTAGTCGAGCTGGATGCCCAGGCTGTTGTGGGATGCGCCGTCGATCAGCACCACCAGCTCCAGATTATTTTCCGGGCTATGGAGCGGCTTCCAGCC
This sequence comes from uncultured Occallatibacter sp., assembly GCA_964408275.1. Lineage (GTDB taxonomy): Bacteria > Acidobacteriota > Terriglobia > Terriglobales > Acidobacteriaceae > Telmatobacter. The sequence goes on along the minus strand of CAYOYX010000001.1, from coordinate 94,214 downwards.
GGTGACCTTGGCTGGTTTTCCATTGACCTTGATCGACAACGCATCGGCTGAGATGTTCGCCGGCATCGCATCTCCATGCTTGGGCAGAACCGTCACCACGGCCTGTCCCTGCCCTTGCCTGCCGTCGCTCTGGGAAAATCCCGGCGCCGCCGCCAGCAGCAATGTGATGGCCAGACAAAGGACCATTCCTGGATTCTTCATAAGATTTCTCCCTTCGAGTCTCGCGCCGTGCTGAAAAGATTGTACTCATTTTGCCTGTACACGGCGTAAGACACGGAATTTTCCTTGCAGACGCGCTTTTTTTAGAAAAATTTCTATGAAGCACAGTGCAAGACAAGATGACACGGCGGCGCGGCCGGTATGCGATACTCGGAAAAGAATGTATAAGCGGATTGTACTCAAGCTATCGGGTGAGGTGTTGGCCGGCGGGCGCGGCTTCGGTCTGGATGCCGACAAGGTCGCCGAGATTACCGGGGAGATCGTGGACGTGCACGCTCTGGGCGTGGAGATCGGCCTGGTGGTGGGCGGCGGAAACTTCTTTCGCGGCGTGGCCGAGCAGGCCAAGGAGATGGACCGCGTGGCCGCCGACAACATGGGTATGCTGGCGACGGTCATCAATGCCATCGCCTTACAGGACGCGCTGGAGCAGCGCGGCGTTCCCTGCCGGGTGATGACCGCCGTCTTCATGAACCAGATCGCCGAGCCGTATATTCGCCGCCGCGCCCAGCGCCACCTGGAAAAGGGACGCGTGGTGATCTTCGCCGCGGGCATCGGCAATCCCTACTTTTCGACCGACACGGCAGCCAGCCTGCGAGCGATGGAGATCAAGGCAGATGTGCTGCTGAAGGCCACCAAAGTGGATGGCGTCTACAGTGCCGATCCGGTGCAGGTGAAGGATGCCGTGAAGTACGACGAGATCACGTACATGGAGATTTTGCGACAGGGATTGAAGGTGATGGACTTGACCGCCGTGAGCCTGTGTAAGGACAACCACCTGCCTATGATCATCTTCAGTATGAACCAGCCGGGAAATATCCGACGAGTGGTGATGGGCGAAAAAGTTGGATCGCTGGTGACGGCGTAAATGCAGGGAATAGGGAATAGGGACTAGCAACAGCCGGAGAGTCGAACGACCCGTGGAGACGCGCAAGCCAGTACGATTGGATGCACTGACGGGATTGCGCTGTCTGGCCGCCATCAACATCGTTTTCTTTCATTTTGCCGATCCTCGATCTTTTGGCTTTTTGGCGCCTGTGGTCAACGCGGGCTATATCGCGCTGGGATTGTTCTTTCTGCTCTCCGGCTTTGTGCTGGGGTACAACTACGCGGGCGCGGCGCAGGCCAGCGCGCTTGATGCTAAACGCTTCTGGAAGGCGCGCTTCACACGGCTCTATCCTGTGTATCTGCTCAGTATGCTCTTGAGTTGGCGGATGGTGATGCCCGAGTACGGCGCTCATGCGCAGCCTGTCTGCTGGCACGGCGTGGCGCTGACGGGGCAGCACGGTATGTTCTGGGTCGGCATGGCGCTCGCGCCGCTGCTGCTGCAAGGCTGGATTCCATCGCTGGCGACCTTCCTGAACACGCCGGCCTGGGCGATGCCGGCGGAAGCCTTCATGTATGCGCTCTTTCCCTGGCTGGCCCGCATCAAGCCGCCGCAGCGGCCCGGGCGCGCGCTAATGCAGTTGGCCGGGGTGTGGGCGTTGGGGATGCTTCCCGGCGCACTTTACCTGATTATTCAGCCGGACGGCATCGCGCATCCCGACCGCTGGAGTTGGGGACACTGGCTGGTAGCGCTCAAGTACACGCCGCTGCCGCATCTGGCCAGCTTTGTCTTCGGCATTCTGCTGGCCGGACTGGATGGGCGAGTGGCGCGCGCCGGTCGCCTGCGTGTGGCACTGGGTCTAGCTGGCTTTGCGGGCGTCCTGGGCCTTCTATACATGGGGTCGATTGTGCCTTATGCCCTGCTCCACGACGGTTTGCTGATGCCTCTGTTCGGCTGCATCGTCCTGGGGCTGGCCGGAGAGAATTGGCTGGCGTCAGCCCTCAGCCTGCGCCCGCTGGTGATGGTGGGCGAGGCCAGCTACTGCCTCTATATTCTGCACTTCAATCTCTGGAATTGGATTCACGAGAGCCATCTGCCGGAGCGTCTGGGAGTGAACCGCTTCGATCCCTGGATCAGCTACGCGGCGCTGATTGCCGTGGCCCTCCTGGCGTTGCACGTTGTGGAGAGGCCCGCGCAGCGGCTGCTGCGCAGATGGATGGGAGCGTAACAGAATACCGTCTTAAGTAAAACAGCCCAGTCTCCAATATCGGCAGGCTGGGCTGTTCTGCGTTTTGGCTGGATGACGCCTATTCGGCTTTATTGGGGGATAGCCTGCGTGGCATGGTTGCCGTGAGGAATGGCGAGAATCGCGGTTGGTTCTGAATCGACGGGATAGGGCGAGGCCTGCGCGGTCGTCAGAATGCCTGAAGTCGGATTCAGAACGAAGCCGGAGACGGAGTTGCCCAGGTAGTTAGCTGTATAGACGAACCGGCCTATCGCCGGGTCCACTGTGATGGCTACTGGACGGGGGTCCGTGCCAGCGCCGAGCAGGCCCTGCGACGCTGAAGGCGCTCCCGTGCCGAGATCGATCACGTAGGTGACGACATCGGAATCCAGAGCGTTGGCGATGTAGATGAACTTGCCGCGTGGGTCAATAACGATGGCCGCTGGCTCGTTTCCGGTCTTAACGGGGCCAATGTTCAGCGCTGTCAGAGGATAGAATGTATTGCCATTGAATGTGCCGGTCATGATCGTGTAGGCGACCATCTGGCTGTTGGCGTAGTCAGTGAGATAGACAAAGCGGCTGGTGGGTTCGGCGGTGATGGAGTTGGGTCTGGTGCCGGCCTGGGCAACCGTGTACGGCCCGCCAGTGGATACACACTGGTTGGTGGCGACCGGCGCGCCGCTCGCGCCGATGGTGACGCCGAAGACCCAGCCGCCGTTGGCGCTGCTGCTCGTGCTGCCGGAGGGATTGTATGCGGACTTGTCATAGGCCGCAACATAGACGGCATTGTTGTTGGCCAGCACTGTTACCCCGGTGGGAATAATCATGTCTGTCGGGAAATTGGCGTTGGGGGACGAGGCGGCAGTGCAGTTGAGAATCATGGACTGCTGGAAAGTAGCTGTCGAGCCAATCACACCCGAAGTGAGCGGATAAGCGGAGAGTATGGCGGAGCTGGTTCCGGAGATCGCATACAGATAGGTGCCGGCTGCATTCACCGTGATGGCAACGGGCGTGGCGCTGAGGGTAACCGATTCCTTTTGGGTCAGCCCGCCGTTCAAGTCGATGGCGAAGTGAACGATCGTGTTGCTGCCCGCATTGGCAACGTAGAGATTCTCGTAGACAGGGTCGACGGCCAGCGAGACCGGGTTGATGCCGCCGCTGGATACGGGCGAGGCATACTTGCGCAATGCGCCGGTGGCGCCGTCGGAGGCCATTGTGTCGATTTGTCCATTGGGCGATGTTGGCGAAGCGGCGGAACTGGCCACGTAAACAAAGTCGACGGACGACAGACCGCAGGCAGATAAGAGGACGGCCACTAAGATGCCGATGGAAGAGACCAGAAAAAGCTGGCTCGATTTGCTGAACTTCATGTGCTTCCTTCGTCGTGGGCGTTTTTTGTTGCGTGCCCGGAGAAAACTGGTTAAGTTGCCCCGTAGTTATTGTAAAAGCGCGGTACGGGGTATTTCGATTCGTTTTGAGCTCACTGCGCGGCGCCGCCGTGCGGAACGGCTGCGACGGCCGTCGGCAGGGCGTTGGAGTTGTACGGTGAAAGCTGAGAATTGATGAGCGTGCCGGTCGTGGTGCTCAACTCGAAGCCGGAGATTGTGCCCGATGATCCGGTGCTTCCTGTGCCCAGAAAATTGGCAGTGTAAACAAAATGATTGGTTCCCGGATCGATGCCGATAGCCACCGGATCAATCCCCGCGGTGTAGGTGCCGTTCGCGGTCAGTGCTCCATTGGCGCCGATGGAATAGGCGCTCACGTTGCCGTCCACCGCATTGGCGACATACGCATACGGGTAGGTGGGATCGACGACGATGGCCGAGGGTTGATTGCCGGTAGAAGTGCTGCTGATCTTAGTTAGCACTCCCGATGCGACTGAGTAACTGACGACTGTGCTATTGGTGGAATCCGTAACATAGACGTGGCCGCTGGTGGAATCGCTGGCAATGGCCGAGGGGTGGATACCGGCAACGACAGGCACACCGCCGTTGAGTGGTGCAAGTACGCCGCTGGAGCCTGCCGAAAATCCATAAATATAACCAATGCTTGGTGTTACGGTCGAATCATAGGCGGTCACGTAAACGTAAGAGCCGTTGTTCAATACATTGATCGCGGTCGGTGTGATGATATGGGTTGAGCTGATGGGCGAGTTCAGCGGCCAGTAATTTATGGTCCCGTTTGCAATCGCCGGTCCAAGTACGCCGGCGGGAACTTCATTGACGCCGGAGCCTGAGGCAGGCTCGATGGGAAAGACGCCAACGGAACCCGAGCAGGGATTCGCCGGCGAGCAGTTCAGCAGCGGCTGAAAAGTGTCCACGACAAAGAGATTTGCCGCGGTGACAGCGACGGCGACGGGATAGAGACCGGGTGTATTCACGGTGTTCTGCGGATAGAGCTTGCCGTCGGAGCCAATGGCGAACTGCACAATGGAGTTGTCGTCATGGTTGACCACATAGAGATTCGTTTCGTCCGACGAGACGACTTCGGCCACCGGGTTGCGTCCGCCCGAAGGGAAGGGCGAGGCGAGAATCTGGCGCATAAAGCCGGAGACGCGGTTGATCTCGAAGACGTCGATCTGGCCGTAGTTATTGGCGCCGGCAGCGATGGAACTCGTCACAAAGACGAAATCCACGGTGTTTGTGCCGCAGGCCGTTATCAGGCCGGCCGTCAGGAGGCTGACTGCGGTCGCCAGCAGCAGTTGGCTCGATTTATTGAACTTCATGCGCATCTTTCATGAGCGGGCCAGAACCTGTGGCGCGCAAAAAATCGGGTTGGAATCGAACTCCAGAGCAGGCCATTAAAACCATGCTCGGGAATTCGGCTGCGTTCTGAATAACGGCGAATCAATTTGTTGCCGGGGCGGAGGACAAGCCGCCGCTCCCGGCATTCTTGCTTACAGCAGTGATTTAACCGACGCGTCCATCCACAAAGCACCAAGTGGGCTGTCCGGTAAGCGCATATTGATCGGGCACATTCGTCGTGTTCGACAGCGGCGTCAGAGTACCCGATTGTTCATTGAGCTGCTGGGCGGTAACATTTGAACTGAATTCGTTGGCCGTATAGAAGAATTGATTCGAGGGATCCTCGACCAGGCACTGCGGAGAACTGCCGGCGCCGAAACCGATGGGCGCGCCGCCCATTTCCGTGGGCTGGAAGGGACTGTTGATCACATAGCCGGCAATGCCGCTCAGTGGAAGGGTCTGCTGCGCCGTATTGCCCTGGTTGGCCACGTAGAACCACTTGCCCTTGTTCTCCTGCACCAAAAAGATGGGATTGGATTGGTTGGGGTCATCCAGGATGGGTCCGCTCGATTGCGGTTGCAGCGCGCCGTTGGAGCCGGCGGAGAAAGGCACAATCTCGTTTAAGTTCTTAGATGGCTCGTAGTCCAGCACGTAAATGCTGCTGCTGGTGTTCACGATGGCCGTTCCCCCAAGAATATTCAGAGATGTGGAGGTATTTTGCACCAGCGTCAATAACCCGGTGGAAGAGTTATAGGTGTACGGGAATGAGATCGCACCGCCGGTGTATGGATAGCTGTTCGAGGCTGAGGTGGCATTGGCGGTCATTGTGTAAAGGAAACTACCGGAGAACGCAAAATCAACGGGATTTGCGGGAACGGGGAAGTAAGTGAGTTCGGCGCCGCCGCTCACGGTAACCTGTGAATTCTGAACCAGGTTCAGACGCCCCGTGGTTTGATTGATCTGGAACACCGTGATGTCGCCGCAAGTGGTAATGGGCAGATTGGTCGTAGGGTCGTTGCCGAGCGCCAAGTTGCAGGGATCACCCTTACTTGGGGAACTGTTTGCCGGAGAATCATGATCCAGCACATAAAGGAAGCTGCCCGTGGGGTCGGTGACCAAGCGGAAGGGGTTGAGGCCCTGCGTGTTAAAGGTCTCCTGCGCCGTAAGTATGCCATTGGCTCCAACCGTGAACTCAGTGATGTTGGGGTTCAGGCAGGGGTTACTTGTAGTGCAGTTGCCGTTGCCTGCGCTGTTGACGCCGCGGTTGAGAACATAAACAAAGCGCTGGCCAAGACCCAGGACGGCGCGAACCGGATTGGCTCCGCCGGTGGAGACGGGCATCCCGTTGATCGGGGTCAGAAAGCCCGAGTTGTGATTGATCTTGAAGCCGCTGATGACGCCGTTGTCGGCGGTCGCAGAGGTCTCTGTCCCCGTCACATACAAATAGCCGACCGAATAGCTTTCCACACAAGACGTAACGCTGAGGACTACGCCAACTGAGAGGGCGCTCATCAGAAGGGCCTTGCCGAATTTCGTGAACTTCATGCGATTCCTTCATCCTGGTCCGGCGTGCGCCGCCAAGTTTGCTAGTTCCACAGCATAGCTGGGTTGGGATGGGTCCCTTTTGCATTGTAAAAGCCCAAGGTGGGTTATGCCTAGTTTTGCCGGAAGACTACTCAAAATCAGGCATTTTTAATGCCTGAACCGGCTCTAGAATCCGGCAGAAAGCTCTGCATGGCTCCCTTGCGGGCAGATTTTCGGCCTAGTCTGGGATTTTGACGTAAGCGAGAGAGCAAACGTCAACACCTTGGCGCTGGAAAATTCTTCCGTTCTACCAGACCCGGCAGGAGTTCGCCGGAAACATCGGCTGGCCCTTCGCGCAGCCAAACGCCTTGCCGAACTGGTCGAAGTTCTGCACCGTGCCGTTGACGCGCCAGCGACCGGTCGAGTGCGGATCGGTCAGCGCCTGCTGCCGCGCCGACTGCTCGGTCTGATTCATGCACCACACCTGAGCAAAGCCCAGGAAGTAGCGCTGCGCTTCGCTGTAGCCGTCAATCTTGTCGTCGATGCTCTTGCCCTCCGCCGCGAGCGTATCCAGCAGCGCCATATAGGCGATGCGCAGGCCGCCGTTATCAGCCGTGTTCTCGCCCAGGGTGAGCTTGCCGTTCAGCTTCTGCTCAGGAGTGTCGCCATGTGCAGGAGCCGCATCGAAGCCGCTATATTCGTCGGCCACGCAGTTTTCGCGCTCGCTGAAGGCCTTGCGATCCTCGGGAGTCTGCCACTCGCGCAGGTTGCCGTGGCCGTCGTACTGCGAGCCTTCGTCGTCGAAGCCGTGCGTCATCTCATGGCCGATCACCATGCCGATGCCGCCGAAGTTCACCGCCGGGTCGATAGTGAAGTCGAAGAACGGCGGCTGAAGGATTCCCGCCGGGAAGTTGATGTCGTTGAATGATTGGTCGTAGTAGGCGTTCACCGTCGGCGGCGTCATCTGCCATTCTTTCTCGTCCACCGGCTTGCCCAAGTGATCGAGATTCCATTGATCCTCGAAGACCGTGCTGCGGCGCAGGTTGCCCATCAGATCATTGCGCCTCACCTTCAGCTTCTTGTAGCTGCGCCACTTTTCCGGGTAGCCGATCTTGTTGCGGATCAGCGCCAACTTCTCCTCCGCCGCCTTCTTCGTCGCGTCGCTCATCCACGGCAGGGTCTTGATGTCGTCTCCCAAACTCTTCTCCAGCGCCGCCACCAGTTTGTCCATGCTCGCCTTGGCCGCGGGCGGAAAATTCTGCTTCACCCAGTCCTGGCCCACCGCTTCGCCCAATGCGCGGTCGGTCATGCTGGTGCATTGCTTCCAGCGCGGCGCAGGCTCCTTCTGCCCGGCCAGCGTCTTTCCAAAAAATGCAAAGTTCTCGTCAAAAAACGCCTTGGGAAGGTTCGGAGCCGCGCCGTGCAGCGTGTGCCAGCGGAAGTACGATTTCCAGTTATCAATCGGCTCTTTGGCGATCAGCTCGCTCAGGCCTTTGAAGAAATCCGGAGTGGCTACGTTCAGCGTATCGAAGGAGCGCACCTTCACGTCCTTGAAGTAGATCGAATAGTCAAACTCCGGCGTCAGCTTCTGGAAATCGGCCACCGTATAAATATGGTAGACCTTCTCAGGATCGCGCAGATCGACGCGCGGCATCGAAGCCTTGGCCAGCGCCGTCTCAATCTCCATCACCGCCGCGGCTTCTTTGGCTGCCTTCTCCGGCGCATCGCCGGCCAGCGTGAAGATCTTCGTCACGTGTTCAACGTACTGCTGGCGAATCTCCTTGAAGTGCGGGTTGTCCACGATGTAATAATCGCGGTCGGGTAGCGAGAGGCCGGCTTGTTGAACCACGGCAATCTGCTTCGTGGAATCCTTCTCATCCTGCTCAACGTAAAAGCCGAAGAGCGGAGCCGAACTCCCCTCAGCCTCCAGATCTCCCATCAGTTCGCCCAGCTTGTGCGTGTCCGTGAGCGCGTCGATCTGTTTGAAGGCAGGCTCCAGCGGCTTCAGCCCCTTCTGCTCCACCAGATCGGTATTCATGCAGGAAGCAAAAAAGTCGCCGTACTGCTTCTGCAAGGGAGTCGCGGGATTCGCGGCAGCGGCGTCCAACTCTTGCCAGAGCAGATAGCGGTTGCGCTCGCGGAGCAGCGAGAAAGACCGCGACCACACCACCTGGTCAGCCGGAATGGGATTACTCTTGATCCAGTTGCCGCAGGCATACTGATAGAAATCCGCGCAGGGGTCGACCGTCTTGTCGATGGCCGTTGCGTCGAAGCTCTTGGCAGTAACGGGCGGCGTTGGTTTGCTGGTGTCGGCCGGAGTCGCGGCGGGCGACTGCGCCAGGGCGAAACTTGTCGCCAGCATCAGAATCGGAACGAATCGAAAGCTATTCATCGGAATCCCTCTTGAACTTATTGACTCGCTAGACGAAAAAAGGCTGCAACGAAACTCAACCGTCCATCGCTTAGGAGGCTATCACGGCGGGCTGGCTTGCAGCCGCTTTGCAAACCTCCGCAATGCGCCCGATGCCCTCGCGAATCTGTTCCGGCGTCGCATTGGAAAAGTTCAGCCGCATATAGCGCTGACCGCTCGCGTCGGGGAAGAAATCCCGCCCCGGCACAAAGAGCACCTTGCGCTTGAGCGCCTCCAGCATGACTTCGCAGGTGTCCATCCCTTCCGGGCAGGTGACCCACAAAAACATTCCACCCTGGGGATGCGTCCATGTGAAGCCATGCGGCATCGACGCGCTGAGCGCGGCGTCCATGATCGCGAAGCGCTCTCCGTATGCGCGGCGGATGCGCTCGACGTGAGCCTCGCTGTCAAACTCTGTCAGATAGCGATGAGCAATGCGCTGATCCAGGCTCGATGTATGCAGATCGGCCGCCTGCTTGACGATGGTCAGCTTGCGGCGAATCTCCTCCGAGGCCACAACCCATCCAATTCTCAGCCCCGGCGCAATCGTCTTCGAGACCGTACTCTGATAGATGACCAGGCCTTCGGTGTCCATCGACTTGATAGGCGCAATCTTTTCTCCCGCGTAGCGCAGCGCGCCGTAAGGGTCGTCCTCCAGCACAATCAAGCCGTAGCGCGCGGCGATAGCATAAAGTTTTTTGCGGCGCTTGGCAGTCAGCGTCACGCCCGTCGGATTCTGAAAGCTGGGAATCGTGTAGAGAAACCGTGGCCGTTCGCGTTCGATCAACTCCGGCAGAGCCTCGGGAATCAGGCCCTCCTCATCGGTGGGCACGGCGGCAAAACGCACCTCATAGCTCTGAAAGGCCTGTAGCGCCGCCATGTACGTCGGGCTTTCGGTGAGAACACAATCGCCCGCGTCGAGAAATATCTTGCTGACCAGATCAAGCGGCTGCTGCGAGCCGGTGGTGATAAGAATATCGTCGGCGTTGCACTGAATGCCGCGCTTGCGCGACTCCGCAGCGAAGCACTCGCGCAGCGGCTCAAAGCCCTCGCTGGGGCCATATTGCAGCGCGCCCGCGCCGCTCTCGCTGAGCACGCGCTGGGCGGCGGCAGCGACCTCGGCCACCGGAAACAACTCCGGCGCGGGCAGCCCGCCGGCAAACGAAATGATGTCAGCCTGCTCGGTCACCTTGAGAATCTCGCGAATTGTCGACGGCTTCACAGCGCTCATCCGGCGCGCAAAACGAATCTTCATGCTTTCCTGCTTTTTGTTGCTGGATTCTCCCACAGCGCAATCGTGCGGTTGTATGTCCATTGATTTTATCAGAATAGTTGTCTTTACATCCCGCCCGCGCCCTGCAACACTAAATACGTGGCCACCCAAACTATCGTCATTCTCGATTTCGGTTCGCAGTATACGCAACTGATCGCGCGGCGCATCCGCGAACACAATGTATTCTCCGTCGTCCTGCCCTGCACGGCGCCCATCAGCGAGATTCAGGCGCTCAAGCCGCTCGGCCTCATCCTCTCCGGCGGGCCTTCGTCGGTCTACGATGCCGACGCGCCTGCCGCCGACCCAAAGCTGCTGGAGTTGGGCGTGCCAGTGCTGGGCATCTGTTACGGCCTGCACTTCATCGTGCATCATCTCGGCGGCAAAGTGCTCAACGCGCCGCGCCGCGAGTACGGCCACGCGGAAGTCACTATCGAAGACAGCGCATCGCAGTTGTTTGCCGGCTTGCCCGCGACGCTCGCCGTCTGGATGAGCCACGGCGACGAGGCCGCTCAACTCCCCGACGGCTTTCATCGCACCGCCGTTACCGCCAATGCTCTCGCCGCCTTTGAAAATGCGGAACGCCGCGTCTGGGCCGTGCAATTTCATCCCGAAGTGCATCACACGCCGCTTGGCGCGCAGCTTATCAAAAACTTTGTCTTCACAATCTGCGGCGCGCGTGGCGACTGGACTCCCGCGCACTTCATCGAGACGACCGTTGCTGCGATCCGCGAGAAGGTCGGCGCAGGCCACGTGATCTGCGGCCTCTCCGGCGGAGTGGATTCATCCGTAGCCGCGGTGCTGGTTCACAAGGCCATCGGCGATCAGCTCACCTGCATCTTCGTCAACAACGGCGTCCTGCGTAAAAATGAATTCGCAGCCGTCCAGAAAAATCTGCGCGACAAGCTCGGATTGAAGATCGTCGCCGTCGATGCCAGCGAGCGCTTCCTCACCAAACTCGCCGGAGTAACGGAGCCGGAAAAAAAGAGAAAAATCATCGGCGCGGAGTTTATCGCTGTCTTTGACGACGAAGCCGCGCGCATCGCCAAGGAATCCGGCGGTGTCGATTGGCTGGTACAAGGCACGCTCTACCCCGACGTCATCGAATCTTCCAGCGTCAAAGGCCCAAGCCAGACCATCAAGAGCCATCACAATGTTGGCGGCCTGCCGCTGGGCATGAAGCTCAAGCTGATTGAGCCGCTACGCGACCTCTTCAAAGACGAAGTCCGGCGCATTGGCCGCGACCTCGCGATGCCGGACGATGTGCTCGGCCGCCAGCCCTTTCCCGGTCCCGGCCTCGCCGTGCGCATCCTCGGCGAAGTCACGCCGGAGCGCGTGGCGCTCTTGCAGGAGGCCGACGAGATCGTCGTCGCAGAGATCAAGGCCGCCGGGCTGTATTCGACGATCTGGCAGAGCTTCGCCGTGCTACTGCCGGTGATGAGCGTCGGCGTAATGGGCGACCAGCGCACCTACGCCTACACTTGCGCCGTCCGCGCCGTGCATTCAGAAGACGGCATGACCGCCGACTGGACCCCGCTGCCCTATGAAGTGCTCAAGCGCATCAGCAGCCGCATAGTCAACGAGGTGCGCGGCATCAACCGCGTCGTCTACGACATCACCAGCAAGCCTCCCGGAACGATTGAGTGGGAGTGAAGTTGGTCGGGCTGATTCCTCCAGAGTGAAAGGATAGATTGGACGTTGACTCTCATTCCTCCATGCAGTCTGGGGCTGCTGCTTATTGCGGCCAAAGCATTAGAGTTGCCGTTGCCCCAGTCGGAACGCGAGTCTTTCTGTAGGGTATAGAAGCTTCTACGCCGAAAAGTTGGACGAATGTATTGGAAACACCACGGCTCTCAGCCAGTGCGTGGATGTTCAATCGCCCCAAAAGATCGACCGTAATTGGGCGTTTGGCATCCCAAAAGATGAAGGCGTTATAGAACGTCCGTGCTTCGTCACTTTCCAACAATGACAGCAACAATGTCGCGGCAGTCTCAGAGGGACACGGTATGAAGTTTGTTGTATCGTCAAATACAACAGGCTGCGCTTGAAAAGGGCCAACTTTCACAAACTTCAGACTCTTATACATGCCAGAAATCGCAATCTTCCACGGCGAGAACGAGTAATCGCCCACCCCAAAAATGGAAAACTCTGGTTTGCCGCGATAGATCGAACTTCCCCGTTTGCTGAGTAGTGCGCAGTGACGCTGGAGGTAAGACCACGTCTTGGGTGCCCGTTCAGCGATGCCAGCGGTTTGTTCACCAATGCACCTCTGCGTGACGATCATCCGACGGTGGCATTGATCAACACGGCCCGCTGCAACTTCTGATGTTTTGAACATGGGCAGAAGATAGTCGGGTTCAAGATCGAGCAATTCATCAAGTCCATTTTTGAGATGTCTACCTGCCAACTGCAGTTCCATGACCTTAGAGCAATCGTGCTTAATACCCGACCGCCAACGGAGAGGAGAACCACCGGCAAGGTGCTTTGTAGCACGATACGCATCGAGGTCGGCGATAAGTGTTCCGTCTTCAATGGCTACCGTTGCGGTAGGCCGGATCGCGCGGGAGAGTTGGCTATAAACTTGGGCACGCTTTGGTTCCGCCGACTCGCCGAACTCGATCACAACGAGCGAAGCATCCACTGCTGCATCGAAATGCTCTGCAGCGTCAATACGATAGATCGTAGCCTCAATGATTGGTATTCCGGCTGACCAACAATGTGCCAATAATTTACGGGCCACGACGGTCTTAACGAGCATCGCCAATGTTCCACCCAGTGATTGGAAGGCCTCCGCTAACCTGATCAACATCCATTCAGAGATGTCAAAGTTGGCCTTACCAGTCATTGCATCCAAGCCACTTTGGCCCTGAAAATTGGATTTTTCGGGGAGGTTCTTTCCATTTATGACACCCATTCCAGCATTTGTGATCCACGGCGGATTGCCGATGATGAGCACAGGGCCAGCCTGCTCGGAAAGGAATTGCTTCCAATCGATAGTGTAAAAGTCACGCTGCTGAACTACGCCTATGGGCGACCCGACCCGCGCAAGAGCAGCCCTGGCTGCCCCCACATACTCAGGGTTGACATCAAACCCCAAATACCGTGGCGACATACCAAAGCGCTCGGCAGCGGCTTCCAAAAAGGCACCGACTCCGCACGTTGGCTCAATGATCGTGCCAAAGTGGGTATCAGTTTGTCCAACCAGCGCCGCGACCCGTCGCGCCAGCGACAGTGGGGTTTGGAAGTCCCCGTATTCTTTCTTCCGACTCATCGCGTCTTCGCCCCCACTATGTCACCAATTAATGTTATCTGGGTTAATGAACCTCTTGGCGAAATTCTCATGTTTTTTCTTTTCTTTTTGCAAGTATTTCCCGTAGGCCGCGAGAAACCCTTTATAGAACTCGCTTTTGGTCTGATTTGGAACAATCACCAGAGCGCGGCACATTTGGATAACACCGTATCCCTGCGCTTCGATCGACAAACAATCCCAACTGAGTTGCTCGATCGGAATCAGACTGCTCTGTTTAATAACTTCGAGTTCACCATGTTGGTCTTTGTAATCCACGAAAACGAAACTAAGATCGTGGCGCTCCTCGAATACCCACTCATGCATCTTCTTGATCGAGATCATGTTAGGTGAGTAGTTCTGTTTGTCGACGTTGTTGCTCTTGACGTTCACGGCGTGCGAATCAGTGAGCATGAAATCGCCGATCGCCTTTCTCGTCCCGAGCGTTTTTCCATGTTGGTCCGCTACCAGCTTCTCAATCGTGTTGTACAGGTCCATACTCAATCGCTCCAAGTCGTGTCGTCAGCCCATTTTATTTTCTTACAGATACATGGTATATGCTCACCCTCCCCATCTACTAGGCAAGCTCTAGTCTCGATTTTGAGACCGGGGAATGGGACAATGCCTATGCCCCCAGGATCAGAACCTGTTTGTCGTGCTCTCCGGCAAGATGGACTATACGCTTGTCGAAGGTGGCGAGGATCAGATCGTCTGCAATCGCCTTGCCGAGCAGGTACGCATCCGTGACTTGCTTGTGTCCGTGCAGACGCCGGAAAAAAGGCTTGGTTAGCGTGCGCCAGTTGTGAACGCAGGTGTGGTAGTGGTAGCCCGGATGGAGCTCCCTCTCCTCCAACAGCCCCGTGGCTTCGCTCATGCTGAGCCTGTTGGGCCGCGTGGCAAAACGCAGGAATCCGGCCTCGACCCACGGGCAGAGCGCCCATTGCAGGCCGGGAGTGTGGAACCACTCCGTGGCAAGATCGTGATGCTCATGCGCTTCAAAGAGGCGGGCGATCAGCAGATTTACATCGATCAGGTAAAGGGCACTAGCCAAGATCGTCCTCAGACTCTTCCTTTACCATTTCAGAGGTGATGACCGGGCCGGCAGCTTTCACGATCAGTATGCCGTGCCGATCCCTCTTGAGTTTAGGCGATGCGCTGAGGGGCAATTCGGGAGCTTGCTCAGCGCGGCGAATGAGTTCGCTGACGGCCGCGCCCAGGGCGACCCCCCTTGCAGCAGCAAACGCGGTTGCGACGCTGTATGCGTCATTGTCGAGGTTAATGTTTGCCCTGGTTCTCATATCTTTATTGTGCACTGCACTGAATAATTGTGCAAGGTATTATAATCGGTGCATGAAATTATTCCGGTTTGTAAATGTCGTATTCGCTTTCATTTTCGATATCGTATGCCCTGGTTCAAGCAGCACCCTCCCAACATTTAGTTTGCAACATGGAAGATTTTCCAAACAGTGACAGATTATTTCGAGTATGGCATAATATAAGTTAGGTGGCAGATTATGACAGAAACGGTAGTTTTAGGAGAAAGTGGCAGAATCGTCCTCCCTGTGGCAATCCGTAAGGAATTTGGCCTGGAAGCGGGTGATCGTCTCTCTGTCTTCAGCGGCGACGGAGAAATCCGGATTATGAGCAGAAAGATGGCGCTTGAAAGCATCCGGGCCGGAATCATCAAGACGCGTGGAACGCTGAATGGGCTGTTGGACGAATTTTTGGCAGAACGCCGCGAGGAAGCAGCGCGCGAATTTGCAGAACCGCAGCGAGAGTTAGAGGGAGCCGCGCGTGAATAGTATTGTTCTTGATTCCTCCGCTGTTCTAGCTATGGTGCAACAAGAGTCGGGCGGGGAGCGCATTGAGGCTCTTCTTGACGCCGTGGAAGAAGGGGCGGATCTGCGGATCGCGATCAGTGCGGTGAATTGGTGTGAGGTTCTGACTCGAACTCAACGTGACCATCTCGGGATGACACCAGAGAAACTTTCGGCGGTCTTCGCTGGCGTCGATCTGGTTTTCTTCGGCCAGAAAGACGCAGAGCTGGCGGCCACCTATGCGCGAGTGAATCAGGCTCTTTCGCTGGGCGACCGGGCCTGTCTGGCTTTAGCCAAGGCTAGAAACGCGTCGGTCTGGACAGCAGACAGGTTATGGACTCAATGCAAACTTGATGTTGCAGTGGAGTTGATTCGCAGCTAAAACCTCATGCCTGCGCGCGCAGCGCGGCCACCTCGCGACTGAGCGCATCGAGACGGACAAGCAATTCTTCATGGCGCTTGTCGGCGGCGGAGGGGTCGAAGGCCTCCACATAAAATGTGCCGTTCGGCTCCAGTTCGCAACGGTGAACTTGATGAATATCCGCAAAGCCCTGGCGGTGAATCACCGAGATCAGTTCCTCGCGTGTGAGCGACTCGCGCTCCAGCGCGCGCTGATCGATCTGGCCGTTGCGCACCAGCACCGTGGCCCGGCCCTCGATCGCGCGAGTAAGCCGTTTGGAGCGGAAGAGCACACGCACCACCAGCCAGTTAATGGCCAGCAGGCTGAAGGCTCCGATGACGCCGCCGGTGACCGAGTTGTCGTCACCGATGATGGCGTTCTGCACGGTGTTGGAGAGCGAGAGCAGCACCACCAGATCGAAGGGGTTGAGCTGCGCCAGCTCGCGCTTTCCGAAGAGGCGCAGCAGCAACACCAGAACCAGGTAGACAATCACCGGGCGCAGCAGCTTCTCGGCAATCGGAAGCGGCAACTGAAAAATGTGGTCGAAGATGACGGAGTGTGGCATGAAAAAAGAATAAAGCAGTGAACAGTGGTCAGCAACGCGGCTTCTTTGTTCAGTTCCAATCCTGGGAAATCAGGACTGTATATTCGCCGGAGTGCTCGCCTACAGTAAACTTTTGAGAAGCTGTTCATCCTAGCAAGGAGCGCGCGTGTCTCAACTCTATGTTGCCGTTTTGGTAGTCATTGTCGCGGTGCTGCTGACGGTGGCGCTCTATCGCAGCTCACAGGTGAAGACCACAGCCGACTATCTTGTGGCCGGACGGTCGCTGCCCGCCTCGGTGCTGGTGCTGACGCTGCTCACCTCGTGGATCGGCGCGGGATCGCTCTTTGCCGGCGCGGAGAATGCCTACAAAAACGGCTTTGCCGCGCTCTGGCAACCGGCAGGCGGCTGGCTGGCGCTGCTGCTGATCTACTTCATTGCGCCGCGCGCGCGCAAGTTTGCGCAGTTCACGCTGCCCGATCTGCTGGAGGCTCGTTACAACCAGACGGCGCGCGTGCTGGGAACAATCGCAATACTCTTTGCGTACGCGGGCATCACCAGTTATCAGTTCAAGGGCGGCGGCGACGTGCTGCACCTGATCTTTCCCGACGCGGTGACGCCGCTGCTGGGCACATATATCATTGCGGTCTTTGTCATTGTCACCACGGCGCTGGCGGGAATGTCCTCGGTGGCTTATATGGACGTGGCCATCGGCTCGTTGGTCACGGTGATCTGTATCATCGCCGCGCCGTATTTATTTTTTCAGGCCGGCGGCTGGGCAGGACTGCATCATTCGCTGCCGCCGGAATACTTTCAGGTACTGGGAAATTATCGGCTCGATGCGCATGGTGTCCGGCAATCGGCGGCGATGGGCGTCCTGCGCGGCATGGAGTTTCTGGTTCCGGTGATGATGCTGATGCTCGGCAATCAGGTGATGTATCAGAAATTCTTTTCAGCAAAATCGGAGCGTGCCGCGCGGGTTTCGGTGGTGGGCTGGATCGTGGGCACAGTTGTGCTGGAGACGCTGATCGTGGCCATCGCCGTCTTTGGGCGCGCGCTCTATCCCAGCGGCGAAGTCGCGCTGCATCCGCGCGAGATTATCCCCTACACGGCCCGTCACGGGCTGCCCGCAATCATGGGAGCGGTGCTGCTGGGCGCGGTCTTCGCCAAGGTGATTTCGACGGCTTCGAACTACCTATTTTCGCCAGCGACGAATCTGGTCAACGATGTTTTTGTACGTTACATTGCGCCGGGAGCCTCAAATAAAAAAGTATTGATAATCTCGCGGCTGTGCGTGGTGCTGCTCGGCTGCTGGGCGCTCTATCAGGCGGTTTACGCCGAGAGCATTCTCGAAAAGATGCTGTGGGCTTACACAATTTATTCCGCCGCGCTCACTCCCGTCGTGCTGGCGGCGTTCTACTCCAAACGCGCCACGGCCTGGGGCGCGGTGGCGGCCATCGCCTGCGGCACGGCGGTGACGCTGGCCTGGGATCTCCCGGCGGTGAAGACCATCTTCCCGCAAATTCTCGCCGAACGCGACGCCATCTTCCCGGCGCTCTTTGCAGCCGTAGCGGCGCTGGCGTTGGTGAGCCTGTGCACTCCGAAACCATCGCAAAAACAATTGGCGCACTTTGCGGATTAGGGCTTACACTGTCGATGTAATTCTTGTGACGTCATGCCCGTCGCTCACTTGACGCTCGAAATTCGCATTGAGCACGCCCAGTCGCTCAAGGACAGGCGGCAGGTGGTGCGTTCGCTCAAGGACCAACTGAAGCAGAGCTTTAACATCTCTGTGGCCGAGATGGACGAAGCTGTAACATGGCAGTCGGCGACGATTGGCGTGGTGGCCATCTCCGGCTCGCGAAGCTATCTCCATGGGTTGATCGAAGAGGTGGAACGAGCCGCCCGCCGCATGACCAACGAGCTGGGCGCGGAGCTGAGCGACGCATTCTGGGATTACATCGAGGGCTGAAAAGATCTCTACTACATGGGCCGTCCGTGCATGAGCATCCAGGAGGTGCCGAACTTGTCGCGAAGCATGGCAAAGCGGTGGGCAAAGAAAGTCTCCCCGATGGGCATGAAGATCTCGCCGCCCTCGGAAAGCAAGGCATAAAGGCGCTCCGCCTCTTCATTGCTGTCCACGCCAAGTGTTATATAGACGCTGCGCATGGGTTGAAAGCGATCTGCCGCAACGTCGCTGGCCATGAGCACAGTTTCTCCTATCTGGATGCTGGCGTGGAGAATCTTCTTTTCGCAGCCTGGAGGGATTTGTTTCGGTTCCGGCATCTGATCATAGGTCATCATGAAGGTGATTTTTCCGCCAAGATGCTGTTCGTAAAAGTGGAGCGCATCGGCGCAGTTGCCGCCATAGTTGAGGTAAGTGTTCAGTTTCATCGCTACGTTTTCCTTTCGGGGAATGGATTGGGGAAATAAACAACGGAACCAGCGGAGTGAAAAGCGCATCAAAACCGCGAGGAGGTTTCGATGAGCGCGTTGCAGAACTTTCCCCGCATTACGCCGTTTCTCTGGTTCGACGCGAATGCCGAAGAGGCGGTTGCATTTTATTTGAGCGTCTTTCCCAACTCGCGGCGGCTGGACGAACTGCGCACGACCGATGAATGCGGCGGACCCAAGGGCCGCATACTCACCATCGCCTTTGAACTGGATGGCCAGAAGTTTACCGCGATCAACGGCGGCCCTATGTACAAATTTACCGAGGCCATCTCGTTTGTGGTGCGCTGCGAGACGCAGCAGGAGGTGGACGACTATTGGCGTAAACTTACGGCTGGAGGCAGCGAGATTCAGTGCGGATGGCTCAAGGATAAGTTTGGATTGAGCTGGCAGATTGTGCCTGCGCGACTGCCCGATCTGGTCCGGCATCCGAAGGCCATGCAAGCCATGCTCAAGATGAAGAAGCTCGACATCGCGAAGTTGGAACGCGCGGCGCTGACATAATCAACGCTATAGATCCGGCAACTGAATTCTGTAGGGGTGCCCCATCCATTTACGCGTTTTTTGCGGAAATGGGTGGGAAGGAATGTCACTATTTTCTTGCCGGATCAAGAACGCGATGGTTTCTGAGCGGCCAGCTTTATAAGCTCTCCACGCACCTTCTCGATCACTGAATGCCAATCGCCCGTGGCGGGCTGACGGAAGAGGCGCGCGGTGGGATACCAAGGGCTGTCCTCGCGTTCGAGCAGCCAGCGCCAGTCAGGCACTTTGGGCTGAAGTACCCAGAGCGGCCTGCCCAACGCGCCGGCCAAATGAGCCACCGAGGTATCAATGGAGATGACCAGATCCATCTGCATCATCTGCGCCGCCGTATCCGCCATGTCGCCCGTGACCGGCGCAAGATCGGTAATGCGCAAGTTGTGTGCGGCGAGTTCGGCGGCGGCCTGCCCCATCTGTAGCGAGAAGAAATGAACGTCTTCCAGATCGAAGAGCGTTTCAAGAAGTTCGAGCGAGACACTGCGGGCGCGGTTCTTGGGATGAGCAGGGCTTCCCGTCCAGGCAATGCCAACGCGCAGTCCTGAAGTTGGCCATGCTAGCGCCGCCGCGGTTTCAAGCGCCTCTTTAGGCGCGAAGAGATACGGAACCTGCGCGGGGATGGTCTCGACAGTAGTGCCGAAGGCCAGCGGCAAACTCATCAATGGACAGCGGCAGACAAAGGGCGGATGCGAACCTCCGTATTTCACCAGCGCCGCAAGGCCAGGGATCTGCGCTGCCAGCCTGTAGAGATTGGCGGGAAGATCGAGAATCACCCGCCCGCCTGCAGCCTGAACCAGCGGCACATAACGCAGAAATTGCAGCGAGTCGCCCAAGCCCTGCTCGGCGTAGAGCACAATGCTGGCGCCGTTCAGCGGCGCGCCCTGCCATAGCGGCTCCTTGAAGAATCGCGGCGTGTAAACCTTCCAGCGGACCTCGTAGTTGCGCCAGCCGTTGGCATAGTCGCCTAGCAAAAGTTGCAGCAGGCACTGGTTCATCAACGCATCGCCAAAGTCGGGCTTGATGGCCAGTGTTCGCCCGCACCAGGCAATGGATTCATCCAGCTCTCCTTTGTCGAAGTAGGCATTGCAGAGGCAGTTCGAGGCCTTGAGGTGATTCGGTTCAAGAGCCAGCGTCCGCATATACAAATGAATGGCCTCATCGAGCTTTCCCTGCGCATGAAGCGCGTCGCCGAGGTTGCAGCAGAGGTCGGCGTTCTCCGGCATGAGCGCCTGAGCGCGCTCGAAGCAGTCCACCGCTTCCTCCAGCCGATTTTGCTGCCTGTAGATGGCGCCCAGGTTGCACAAAGCTTCCGTGCAGTCGGGCTTGAACTCCAGCGCCCGCGAGTAAGCGGCCGCCGCCTCATCAAGCTTCTGCTGGCCAAGCAGCGCGTTGCCCAGATTGATCAGAGCCTCGTTAAAATCAGGCTTAAGCTCCAGCGCCCGCTGATAGCTGGGCACGGATTCATCAATCTTGTCCTGCGCGCGCAGCGTGTTGGCCAGATTGAAATGGTAGAAGGGATGACTGCTATTGACGGCAATCGCGCGGCGAATCATGCGCTCTGCCAGCTCGTAGCGCCCGCTCTTGAAGCCAATCATGCCGAGCACATACAGGGCATCCGCGTGATGAACGTTGATAGCCAGAATTTGCAGGCATATGCGCTCGGCCTCCGCCATTCTTCCGGCGTCATACTCGCGCAGAACCATCGCCATAAGAAGCTGAATCTTCTCCGCGGCTTCGTTCCTGCTCGGCTTGACCGGATGCTTGGCAAGAGGATACGAGGAAGCCTTCATCGCGTCGATGGATGCCTTTCCCAACAGATCACAATCGGTGCCGCATTGAGCATGAAAGCTCGCGAGTTCCGATGCAATTTGCCGGCCCAAAACTAATGATATAAATTAAAAAGAACTGAAAATAGAGCAACTGGCAAAATTACAAAAGGGCTTTGCAGATTATTTCCGTTCCAACGCGCACAATCAGACCATGAACTTTAACCGCATCCCGGGCTTTTTTACTGAGAACTGGAGAGGCCCTACCCCCTACCCCCCCCTTTTTCCGTGAAACTGTGAAACTGTGATGAGATAGCCTCATTCCATAAGGCCTCATCTGCAACCTTTGGTGTTATGTGGGTTTTCAAAAGGGCACGGCTTTACAGGATGCGGAAAAACTCTTTGGATGGTCAAAAAGCGTCGGGGCACGGCTGGTAGGTCAGGGCTTCAGCCCTGACTGCCGTAAGTGTTGCAAAATCAATGTGGGCTTTAGCTACTGGGGGATACTTTCCGCCATTTCCACCCGAATCCGGCTCAAAAGACAACCGCGGTAAAGCTGAAGATGTCCGTATCCTCATCCTTCCAGCAACCGGAACGCATTCCCGCCTTGGCGCAGGTATGATCGAGAAACGTCTCCAGCTCCCACTTCTGTTCCACCGGCACCTGGGGCAGCAGCAGGCCCTCCTTGTCGCCGTTTTTCATCAGCAAACCGTGGTCGCCGATTCTGATCTGTTGAATGTCGGTCACGCGGCGCAGGGGCGAGAGCACGGAGATCTCATAATCCAAGCGCGGCAACTCCGATTCCGTCACCGGCTTGAAGCGCGTATCACGCATGGCGGCGAGAGTCGCCGTATCGCGCACCGTGATGTAAAGCGGTTTGGCCGCCGAGGTGTAACCGATGCACCCACGCAGGGCGCCGTCGATGCGCAGTGTCGTGAACGCGCCACGCTCCTGGTTCAGCGCGGCGCTCGTGCTTGCCGGCGGCTCGTACGCATCGCCTTCACGCACTACGTGCTCCACGGATTTGCGCGCCAGAGCGAGCAAATCATTCTTCTCCGGCTCGCTCAGCGAGAAAGACGCTTCAGTTGATTTTCCGTTGGGAGCTTTGACAAAAACATCCGCGCTGTATCCGACTACGCGCGAACGGTCGCCGGTCACGTCGCCGGAGTTTGCGTATTTCAGTACTCGCGCCTGATTGGCTCCCATGCGCTCGGCATAGATCATTGCGGCCACAATCGGAGCGCCGCCGCAGGCCTCCCAGACGCGCGTCTGAAAGTTGCGCGACATACTGAAATAATCCCATGATTGAAGCGCGCTGAGCGTCTTGTGATCAATCTTCACAGCGTCATCGTAAGTGTGGTAGTGCGAGAG
Source organism: uncultured Occallatibacter sp. (assembly GCA_964408275.1). Taxonomy (GTDB): domain Bacteria; phylum Acidobacteriota; class Terriglobia; order Terriglobales; family Acidobacteriaceae; genus Telmatobacter. The sequence continues at coordinate 71,830 of CAYOYX010000001.1, read as the reverse complement.
ATCGGAGCTGGCCAGCACCAGCGTTTCGCCGGGCTTGCCGTCACGCTTGATTAATTTTTCCAGCGCCACTCCCAGCGCGCGGCTGTTCTCGTAGCTCTGATCGCCCATCACGATGGGCACCACTGCAAAACTTCCCAGCACCTTTTGCAGCCACGGCAACTGCACCTCGACCGAATGCTCGCCTCCGGCTGATGTGGGATTGTGTCCCTGGCTTGAGAGCTTCATCGTCGAACTTATCTTCACCAGCTCGCGCGCAAATGCTTTGTCCACCGGCACATTTCCGAGTGGCGTTGCATAAGCGTCGCCATCATAAACAGAGCTATAGCCGAAGGCCTCGTAGTGCGACGGAGCAATCACAACGACGCGCGTGTATGTGTGCCCCTTCAACTGCGCATAGGTGTAAGCGGCGACGGGGCCGGAGTATGCATAGCCAGCGTGCGGCGCAACGACGGCAAGAATCGGATCGGTGATCAGCGGCTCGGATACCTGCGACAGCAAGCCGTCGATCATCGCTGAAAGCTCCTTCGAGTCGGCGGGATAGAAGCTGCCCGCAACAGTTGCCTGCCTCACTTTTTCTACTTCTGCCGCGTGAATGTGCGACAGCGGCGGAATCACCACGAGCGCGGCGAGCGGAGCTGCCAGCCAACAAGCATTCATCACGATGTGCATCTCCAAAACCTCCTCATGCGTGCCAGATGCCGGGAATAGGCTGCTGGCAGAACGGGCAGCAGCTATTGCGAATCAGCATCTCGCTCGCCGTAAAGCCCGAACGCTCGACGATCATCTTGCGGCACTTTGGACAGTAAGTGTTCTGCGCGGGATGACCGGGCACATTGCCAATATAGACGAAATGCAAGCCCTCGGCATCGGCAATCGCCTTGGCGCGTTCGAGAGTCGCCACAGGCGTGACCGAAATATCTTTCAACTGATAGGCGGGATGAAATTGCGTGAAGTGCAACGGCACGTCCGCGCCCAGGTTCGCCTTGGTCCATTGCGCCAGTCCGCGTAACTCCGTATCGCTATCGTTGAGCGCGGGCAAAACCAGATAGACAATCTCCATCCACTTTCCCAGTTTGCGCAGTGTGACGAGCGAATCGAGCACAGGCTTCAATCGTCCGCCGACAACCTGTTTATAGTACGAATCGGTGAAGGATTTCAGGTCAATCTTTACAGCATCCATTTTTCCGTAGGCGGTCTTCAGCGCCTCTTCCTGCATGAACCCGTTCGACACAACGATGCTGCGAATGCCGGCGGCGTGGCCCGCATCTGCGGCGTCCATCAAGTACTCCGCCCAGACTGACGGCTCACTGTACGTGTAGGCAATCGTCGGGCAATTATTTTGTTGAGCGAGTTCCGCAACGCGCTGCGGAGGCAAATAATGCGCGGGAAGCTCTTCGGGACGCGACTGCGAAATATCCCAGTTCTGGCAGAATTTGCAGTGGACGTTGCAACCGGCAGCAGCCAGTGAAAAAGCATTCGTCCCCGGCAAATAATGGAAGAGCGGCTTCTTCTCGACCGGGTCAACGTGCGCCGCGCAGACGCGCGAGTGAACCAGCAAGTAGTACGCGCCGCCGCGATTCTCGCGCACACCGCAGTGGCCGCGCTCGCTGTCGCTCACCACGCATTCGCGCGGACAGAGCTGGCATTTAATCTTGCGATTCGCGAGCTTCTGATAAAACTTTGCTTCCGCAATAAAGCGGGCATCGTCCTTGCTATATATAATTTGTTTTGCATCCAATTCACTCAACATAATCAATGGCTACGACTATCCGCGCAAAGTTGCAGTGACGGCCAGCACTTGCAGGCTGATCGCGCAAGGTATGCATAGGTCGATTCGCGTCTTGCGCAACTGACCGTCAGCGGTGAAAATCAATGGATTGAGTGAGAGACAAGCAACTCACGCTGGGAAGAGTCCATGCGCAAGTCCAATGCAACCCCGCACAATTCGTTCAACCAACTCCGCTGGAGCTGGCGCGACAGTATCGCAGTGAGCGCGCTATTTCTAGCCGGCGTCGCCGTGGTTCTTTGGCAGAACGCGCATCTTGCTGTTCTCTGGGATGCGAGTTACACACTCGACACCAGCTTTCGCATCGCGCTTGGACAGATGCCCTATCGCGATTTTCCGTTGGTTCATTCTCCGTTAACATTTCTCATTCAAGCCGCTATTATTCGCCTTACCGGGCGCGTATATTTTCACCACATTCTTTACGCCGCAATCGTCAACGGACTGGCGTCAGTGCTGACCTGGAGGATCGCGCTCAAAATACTTCGTGGCCGCCTAAACGAGGCGTGGTGGGTTTCGCTACTGTTGGCCGCTCCGCTCACTGTAATAGGCGTCTACAGCATACTTCCCTTCCCTTCTTACGATTGCGACACTGTCTTCTCTATCCTCATCGTCATTTTCCTGTTGCAGCGTATGCCGGAAGATTCGTCCGCTTCACACTCGCGACTGTGCTATTTTCTCGCGGGCGCGGTGCTTCCGTTGCCGCTCTTCTTCAAGCAAAACATCGGCTTGCCATTTCTAGTTGCTGCTTTGGCTCTCATTTTTTATCTACTGCTTGACAGGATCGCGCATCGCGATGCGGCGCCGCATTTCGTTCTGTCAGCTTTGGGCGCGCTTCTTTCCGGCCCGTTCGCCGCGCTTGTGGCCGCTATCCTGCTTTTGCACTTCACCGCAGGATTCGCCAATTATCTTCACTGGACAATTCAATTCGCATCCGAGCGTCGCCTGCCCGGTCTGCAACAGATGCTCGCCATCTACGCGGAACCATCGCTGCTCTGGTGGATTCCATGTGTTGTCGCGGCGCTTGCGCTCTTGCGCAGCCGCGTTCTTGCTGCGCGGCTCGCGGCGCTTTGTCTGCTTGCTGCACCATTTGCATGGACGCTCTTCGCGCTCTCTCTTTCAACAGATTCTGAGGACAGCGCCGCCAGTCTGCTCGCGTTGTGGCCGCTGCTGCTCGTTCTCTCCGCCGCGCTCACGCTCTGGAATTTCTTTCGCGGGCCAAGCCTGCGTTCCGGCTTGCCCGTTCTTCTATTGGCCGCTATCAACGGGACATTTCTCTCGCAGCAGTTATGGGGATCGACTTATGCCATCTGGCCTTTGCTCATTCTGCTCATCACGGAGATGATCGCCTTTCTGGCTTCCATCGATGCGTCCGTCACTGCTGCGCCTCGAAGATTATTCATAGCGCCGACACTGGCTGTGATTATCTCTATAACATTGCTCCTCTGCGGAGGACTTTATACCGCGAGCGAGGAGCGACTCTCCTATGCGCAATTGCCTCCGGGTTCGGTCGCGCACTCGACGATCCCGTCGTTAAGAGGATTGTCCGCCTCCGGCCCATACCTGCCGGAATTCGAGGAGCTGTTGCACTTTGCCGACAAGGAAATTCCCTTCTCCGATGGGCTGATTTTACTTCCCGGCGAAGACCCGTTCTACTTTGCCACGGGCCGCGCTCCGCAATTCCAGGTGCTGTTGTTTGATAATGCTACCGACCCGCTCTCTCAGCCCGCGCAGCTTGTAGCCGAGGCCGAGCGACGCAATATCCGCTGGCTGATTGTCAAACGCAATCTTCAGATCAAAGAGGATGTCACTCCGCAGCGCGAGGCCACGCTCGCGGCTCTGCAAAAGGTTTTTCTGCCGTACAGCAAACTGCGCGGCTACGACGTTTATCGTCGACCATGATAAGGCTCTCGCAGACGGGCACCCATGTTCTCCGTTAGATTTAGCATCTCTATGAGTTTCTTTCGATCAGCCAAAGCGAGCGTCCGTTCTGAAGCCGATTACAAGAGCGAACCGCAAATCGGCCGGAAATCGCCTGGACGAAATGCTCTTCGGTCAAATGAGAATAAAGCGTCTGACGTCCACGGCAAAGTTCATCGAATTGGGAGTCTCCCTGCGGCACCCATTCGATGATCGCCCAACGGGTTGTTATCTCCGACAACTGTTCGAGGATTGCGGAGAGTGGAATCTGATCGGCGATCAACAAGTGATGCATGATTCCCAGCATCAACACACAATCGAATTGACCTCTGGCGCGCTCGATCAGTCCGGCGCTCTCCTGATTGCGCCAGCCCACGGCGGGAGTAGGCCGGGCAAAGTCCGCAACCAGCGGAAGAACGCGCAGATTCTCTTTGCGCGCGGTCTTCCAATTGATCTCCGTTGCCTGCGCGTCTGTATCCCAGGCCACTACTTCGGCTCCGCTCCCGGCGGCAATGCGCGAATAGACGCCGGTGTTCGCGCCCACATCAAGCACGCGCGCTGGCCTAATTCCGGCAAGGGTGCTGCGAACAAACTCCTGCTTGGCTTCGTGATCCGCCGTCCGGTAATGAGATGCGGTCTGAGTGTAATGGCTCCATCGGGAGACACGCTCGGAAGGAGCCAGAGCGCGGAGCAATTTGCGTGTTGAACGAAGCAGTCTGCGCACGGCGTAGGCGGCAACATCTTCGGAGAGCTGCGGGCGTTCAGAACAGATTCGCGATTTCGTTTGCAGCATCATAGGAAGCGTAACCAGAGAGAGCAGAGGAGAGCTCCAGCGCCGGTGGAAGGGCAAAAATGGAACCAAGTCAGCAGGCTCGTATCCGTCGCGGCGCTGCATTGTTGCCGAGAGCGGCCAGCCGAGATAGATTTGCGCGCTCAGCGGCAGCAGAAATGTCCGCGCGAATTGTGCATAGGCTATCCAAAGAGGGCTTTTCAGATCACGCGGCTCAAACGACAGCACGTCCACGAAAATAGGCCGAGGCCCTGAGAAGAGGATATTGAGCGGCGTTGCGTCCTTGACAATATACCCCTCTTCCAACGCCTCTTCGCAGAGATCAAGGGTCAGGGCGGCGGCATCGATCCACTGGCCCGGAGACCACTCCCAGGGATAGGAAGGAAAGAAGATGCGCTCGTGTTCAAGTAAGAGCGGCTGCTCCGTCTCAATCGTTGTCGGCGCCATACGGCGCTGTTGCATCCAGCGTTGCGCAAGCGGAGAGTGAAGCCACGCCAATACTGCCGCTGAATGCTGAGGGTAAATCTCGCGCAGAATCCGGTCGCCGTCACGGTACAGCCTTCCTTCGGGGTCACGGAAAGTACCTTCAGCAGTCGATGAACTTCGGATCATTACCTGGCATCCTTCTCACCCTTCGATCCAAAGTGCGTAGCGACACTGTGGAAGAGCGATTGAAGGCGTCTGCGCATCATGAAGATCATGCCGGCAAAGGTCGTACTGATGATTTGAAAGGCCAGAAGTCCAGAACCCGGATCGACATACGCGTATGCCGGCTTGGCAAATACGCAGAGAACCACAAGTAATTGAAATGCAGTCAACAACAATCTACCATCCGCGTGAAACCAGCGCATTCTTCATCTCCTGTGTATGACATCACTAATTTCTGTATCGTACAGCGCTCGATCTTTCTTCCACACAGGTGCTTTCAATTCTCCTGTGCATATTTTCTAAAACGGGAAGATGCCGAATTAGACCAACGTACGCGTATTTTTCTTCTTGGATTCAGTGTGATTTGCCAACACTACGTCAGCTTGTCGGTTGAACCTCATGAAAATACCGCCAAATCTCCTCTGCAGTTTTGCGCGGCACGACAGCGGCGAGAGATTCGGCGGTGGCTTGCTGCACATCGCGCAGGCTGCCGAAGTGAGTGAGGAGGCGCTGGCGGAGTTAAGCAACCAAGGCCGCAGAAGGAGCGCCGGTCGACGCCATTGCTCCTTCTGTTCAATACACCGCTCTGTTGCTACAAATAAAAGCGCCTGTCGCTCACTCTCCTTGTGCGAAGACGACTGTTCGAGGCCGCTTGAATCCGTCGATCCTGCCCTTGATTTCACCGGTCGTTCCATTCAGCAAAACGAGAGGGCCTTCAGCGAGAGCGAGTGCTGTCCGGCCGTCCGGCGAGAGGTAGACGCCCTCCAGAAACTTCTCGAAGTGAACTTCAGGGAGCGCCTTCTGCGTCGCAGTGTCGATCAAATGAAGAGTATTTCTTCCGACAACCGCGAGAACTCCGCCGTTATTCAGCGGCTGAAAACGCTCTCCCGCGGCGGCAATCTTGTCAACGATCGAAGAGGTGCTTGTGTTGACAATCGTCACGTCGTTGGTCTCGCTATTCAGCACGTAGACAAAAGCGCCGTCGGGCCTCACGGAGATCGACGTATTTGCCGGTGCGACTGTGAAGATTTGGTAAGAGGCGACACCAACGCCACCATCCATCCGAGCCATGTTGGAAGCCTGATAGGAAGCGGATGTCGCTGATGCCGCAGTGGCGGCGATTGCGCCGAGATTCTTTGCAAACTTGACTCCGCCCCGGCCGGTTGTAACAGACTCTCCCGGCTTCAGCACCTGCATATCAAGTAGCAACAACCGGCTCGATCCGGCGAAGAGCGCGAACCCTCGGCTTCCATCAGGAGAGAGCGCAAGCTCGCTGGCAAAGCCGCCGAGAGGAATTCGACCAATCTCGCGCAGCGCTGCATAGTCGATGGCCGAAAGCTCATCACGGCCTACTACGTAAAGGCGCTTCTTATCCGGAGAAAAACGGATGAATTGCGGGCCATTTGCAATGCTGACGACGGTCGAGATGGTTGCTCCGCGCAGAACGCGCATCTCTCCATCCACATTCTTCTGGCCTTTGACAGGAGCGCCGTCGCTCAGAATCAGGGTCTGCCCTGAGGCCTCATCGGCCAGCACGCCCCTAGGGTCAGAGCCTGCATCGAGGTCGGCCACGGCCTTCATCTCTTTCATCGAGACAACGTGAATGCGACCGTTGATATTCTTCTCTGGATTGTTCGAGGGCTGCCCCTTTTCCAGCAGGTAGATGTATTCGCCAGTCGGCGACAGAACCGGCATATCCGGTGAGCCTTCCAAGGTTACACTTCCAGCAATCGTCAGTTTATCGGTGCTGACAAACTGAAGTTCGGCAGAGATTGGAGGCTCGCCCTTCTGCTTTTTCGGCGCATAGAACAGCACCGCGGTTGCGCCATCTTTGGATAGAACGCAAGCGGAAGGCAGACGCGGTAATGTCAGCCTTCCCAGCACCTGTCCGTTCAACAGATTCGTTGTGACGATTTCGCTGGGAAGAGTCTCCTCGGGCTTCTGCGATTGATAGCCGGTAGCCAGAGTTACAAGCATCTTTTTGTCAGGGGTCTGGTAATAGTCGCTGAGGCCCCAGCCGAGATCAGCTTGCGCTACGATCTGCATCGTCTTCGCGTCAATGATCGTTGCCGTAGACTTCTCCAGCGGGTGATAACCGAAGCGGAAGGAAATCTTATGATTTCCAGTGCGAAGTCTGATGAGGCGCGATCCATCCGGCGTCAGCAGCAAGGTATCCACGCCGGAATGAAATGGGCTGAGCACCATATCTGTTGCTGATGTTTGCCCACTCACGGTAACCGAAGCCTTTGTTTGGCCGCTGGCAAGGTCCACCGCGCTGACTGTTTGTCCGGCGGGATCGAGCACATAAGCAAGAGATGTTGATGGCGTGTTGACAACATTCTGCCCCAGTGCAGATATGCCGAAGAAGAATGAAAAGACGAATGCAGCTGATAGGTGTTTCATGACGTTCTCCATAGATCCAGATTTTCCGTGCAGGATATTACGGAAGAATAACCCTATGATTTCAGGGTGATTGTTGTCAAGCATGGCCTTTCAGTTTACTTGGGGAAATAAATCAGTTGAAAGGCTGCACATCATGAAAATGCTTCCAGATAGCTTCCGCCGTTTTTCGCGAGACTACGGCGGCGAGGGATTCGGCTGTGGCTTGCCGCACATCGCGCAGGCTGCCGAAGTGAGTGAGGAGGCGCTGGCGAGTCTGCGGACCTACGCCGGGAATGTTCAATAGTTCCGAGTCGCGGTCGCGCATGGCCCTGCGCTGGCGATGATATCCAACAGCGAAGCGGTGGCTCTCGTCGCGGATAAGTTGAACGAGATGCAACACCGGCGAATGGCGGTCAAGAACGATAGGCTCATCTTCGTTGCCGTGGAGGTAGATGACCTCTTCCCTTTTTGCAATCGACGCCAGCGGCTGCGTGGTGAGGCCGAGCGATTCGAGCGCATCGGCGGCGGCGTGAAGCTGGCCAAGTCCGCCATCGACAAGGATGAGCGAAGGCATTGTCTGCTTCTCAACCTGCACTCGCTTGTAGCGGCGTGTTACAACTTCGCGCATCGACGCGAAATCATCGATACCGGCAACGGTCTTCACTTTGAATTTGCGATAGGCCTGTTTGTTCATCTTGCCGTCTTCCCAGACGACGAGCGAAGCGACGGTCTCCGCTCCTTGAATGTGTGAGATGTCGAAGCACTCGATGCGGCGCGGCAACTCCGGCAACATGAGAGCCTCGGCCAGCGCCTCCTGGATCGCCTTGCGCGAAGGCTCAATGACGCGGAAGCGTTGCGTATAGGACTGCTTTGCATTCTGTCCGGCCAGATCGACGAGCGAACGCTTTTCGCCGCGCAGTGGGACGACGATCTCGATGCGATGGCCGGTCCGCTCTGTGAGCAGGCCGGCAAGAGTCTCGCGATCATCGAAATCCGTGGGGACGAGGATGGAGCGCGGAACGTATTGCTGATCGATGTAAAGCTGCTTGAGCAGCGCGGAGAAGACATGACCGGCGTGGAATGGGGACTGGTTATTTTCCTCGGGGGCTAAAGCCCCATCCATATTTTGCGAACTTTGCGGCACGACTGAAGTCATGCCCTGATACAAAGGGTGGCTCGAAGACGATTGATCGTTGAAAGGCGATGAGGATTCTGCGCCGGCGGCTTCGAGCAGCTCCGGCAAATCTTCCCAGAAGAACTCACGACGGTCGACAATTTTCCCCGCGCGAACGTGAAAGAGATTTACGGCCAGCGAGCCGTCCTCGAAGTGATAGCCAAAAACATCGGCGTCGTCATCCTGCTCGGCGGTGGCGGCGCGCTGTTTCTCCTGCAACTGATGCACAGTGGTGAGCTGATCGCGCAGGCGCGCGGCGGTCTCAAATTGCTCGGCCTCGGCGGCAGCAGCCATGCGCGCGGTGAGTGTGCGTTCGAGTTCGGCATGACGACCTTCGAGCAGCAATGCGGCGTCGCGTACGGCGCTCGCGTAAACCTCCGGCGTCGTCAAATTCTCAACGCAGGGACCGAGGCAGCGATGTATGTAGTACTGCAAACAGGCGCGCGGATGATAGCGCGAAAGATCGACCTTGCAACTGGGAATGAGAAAGCTGCGATGAATCAGCTCGACGACGCGCCAAGCCAGGCTGCCGGGAAAGTAAGGGCCGTAGTAGGCCGCGCCGTCCTTCAACAGTTTCCGTGTCACGAAGACCTTGGGAAAGCGGTCGCGCATCGTGAGCTTCACGTATGGGTAACTCTTGTCGTCTTTGAGCAAGATGTTGAAGTGCGGCTTGCGCTGCTTGATGAGATTGGTTTCAAGAGCCAGCGCCTCGCTCTCGTTGCCGACGAGGATGTATTCGAGATCGACGGCCTCGCGCATCAGCGAGCCGGTTTTGGCATTGGCCTGGGCGGAGTCCAACAGATAGGAACGAACGCGCGCGCGCAGATTCTTGGCCTTGCCTACATAGATGACCACGCCCTCGGCGTTTTTGTAGAGATATACGCCGGGCTGCGTGGGCAGAGTGCGGATTTTTTCGTAGAGGTCCATGACAGAGAACGGTAGAGAGTGGACAGCCGCTAGCTTCTAGCTACTAGCCTCTAGCTGCTTCACGTGTTCGGCGCGGACTTCATTAGCCGTGAAGAGGCAGAGAAACGGAGCGCCAGCCGCGGCAGCTTCAACTGCGGGGCGGCCATTGGCTTCCTCGCGCTCGACGATGCAGACTACGGCGGCGACAATCATGCCGGCCTCGCGTGCGGCTTCGATGGCGGTAATCATGGAAGCGCCGGTGGTGCTGGCGTCGTCCACGATGACCACGTGCGCGCCCTCGCGGTTGAAGCCCTCGATGCGGCGGCCAGTGCCGTGCGCCTTCTCTGCCTTGCGAACGAGAAAGCCGTGCAGCAGCGGCGCACTGGGCTTGGACTGCGCTCGCCATGCGCTGGCCGTGGCGACGTTGGAGACGATGGGGTCCGCGCCCAGAGTGAGTCCGCCGACAGCCTCGGCCTCGATGCCGCGCTCTTCGAGCAGTTCCAGAATGGCGTGGCCGGTGAGGCGTCCGCCCTCGGCGTGCAAGGTGGTCGTGCGGCAATCAACGTAGTAGTCGCTGGTGCCGCCGGAGGAGAGCTTGAAGTTGCCCAAGCGGAAGCTGAGGCGTGCAAGCAGAGAGAGCAATTGTTGGGCGTGAGTCGTTGTGGTCATCGTCTTCCATCTTACAGGGTTGACTGTCGTTACATCTTGTCGAAATGGCGAAAGCCGTCGGTGCCGATAAGTATGGCGGAGAAGATCAGGAAGTTGTAGACGGCGTGGACCAATGTGCTGGCGGCGAGAGACCGAGTGCGCAGGCGCACAGCGCAAAGAACCAGGCTGATGGCGAGCACTTGAAGAAACGGACCGAGCGAATGGCCCTGCTGGGCGACGTGAATCAGTGCGAAGGGCAGACTGCTGGCGATGGAGGCAATCACCATAGCCGGAAGAGACCACTGAGGATGGCCGTTGTCGTCGAGCGGGCGAGGGCGGTTGTGGCTGAATCGCTCGGCAACCCAGTCGCAAGCCGTGGCAAAGGACGGCAACAGGAATCCTCGGAAGCCGATCTCTTCAGAAAAAGGCGCAATCGTGACGCCAAAGGCGAACATCAACCAGGCAGCGCCTGGAGAACGGAAAATCTCTTCAATAGGAGCGTGCGCCGGACCTGGGAGAATCGCGATGTCGAGCATAGCGAGCAGAAAGCAGCCCGCGGCGATGGCGAGTAACCACCAGCCTGATCGAAGAGCCGCTGCGCCGCGCCAGTGAATACCGGCAAAAAAGCTCTTTGTCCAAAGAAGCGGAAAGAGCGGGATGCAGAGAGCCAAAGCAACGAGATAGAGGATCACCTCGAAGCCGAGTAGGTAGTACACATTGGTCTTGATTTGATCGGTTGTTGTGACGCCATCGAGATGGAAGAAATAGGCCCCCAGCATCAGCGCAGTGGCGCTGAGAAATCCAAAGATCAAAAACGCCAGCAGCAAGGCGAGATGGCCGAAGTGCGGAATGCGCTTTGGCTGGGCGGGCGAAATGGATTCCGCAGGGGCTAAAGCACGTGGACTATTTTGCATCTCATGCGGCACGACTGAAGTCGTGCCCTGATACAAAGCAGACACGATTTTGAATTCTTCCGCATCCTTCAAATCCCCTTGATCTTCGGGCTGATCCATGTACGGGATACTATCAGAGTTGAAGCCCTGACCAATCGAGCTCGTACCCTTCTCCGCAGCGGGATCTTCCGCAGTATTTTTGGAAGCATCCTTGAAGTTATCGTATTGGCTCATGGCAGCACCGTTTTCTTTTTGCGGGAATAGGGTCTTTTTTCGGCGGTCTTTTTTGCGGCTTTACTCTTGATCGTTGAGAAAGACGCAGGTCCTTCAACTTCGTTCGTTCGCATCGCGGACTCACTTCGCTCAGGATGACAATCGTTAGAGTGTTCGTTGTTTCCTACCCATTCCGCAGAAGAACGCGGAGTGGATGGGGCACGGAGGTCCGATGGCTCATCCGCTTCCACCGACTCCAGTTTTCCATTGTTGAAGGCGTAATAGCGCTTGAGAAAATGGCCGGTGTAAGAGCCGGAGGTGGCGGCAATCTTTGCGGGGCGGCCTTCGCCGACGATGCGTCCGCCGTCTTCGCCGCCTTCAGGACCGAGATCGAGAATCCAGTCGGCGTTGCGAATCACATCGAGGTTGTGTTCGATGATGATGACCGAGTTGCCCAGATCGGCGAGGCGATGCAGGACTTCAAGCAGCTTTCGCACATCATCGAAGTGCAGGCCCGTGGTCGGCTCGTCAAGCAGATAAAGCGTGCGGCCCGTCTGGCGCTTCGACAGCTCACGCGCCAGCTTCATGCGCTGCGCTTCGCCGCCGGAGAGCGTGGTCGCGCTCTGGCCGAGATGCACGTAACCGAGGCCGACATCGACGAGGGTTTGCAGCTTCTGGCGCACCTGCGGAACATCGGCCAGCACAGTAAGCGCGTCTTCGATAGTGAGTTCGAGAATGTCGGCGATGGAGTGGTTGTGGAATTTCACCGCCAGCGTTTCCTGATTGTAACGGCGTCCGTTGCAGACCTCGCACTGCACATAAACGTCGGGCATGAAGTTCATTTCGATGCGGCGCTGGCCATCGCCCTGACAGGCTTCGCAACGGCCTCCGCCGACGTTAAAGCTGAAGCGACCGGGCTTGTAGCCGCGCTCGCGGGCCTCGGGCAGCATGGCAAATAAATCGCGGATCGGCGCGAAGACCTGCGTGTAGGTCGCCGGATTGGAGCGCGGCGTGCGGCCAATCGGCGATTGATCGATGCGGACGACTTTGTCGATTTGCTCAGCGCCTGTGAGCGACTCATGCGCTCCCGGCTCCTCGCGCGAGCCGTAGAGGGTTTGTGCCAGCGCGCGATACAAAATATCGTTGATGAGTGTACTTTTGCCGCTGCCGCTGACGCCCGTGACGACGGTCATTACGCCCAGCGGAATGCGCACACTTACGTCTTGCAGATTGTGCTCGCGCGCGCCGCTGACTGTGATCCACTTGCCAGTGAGCGGACGCGGCTTTTTACGTTGCAGCATCTCGGAAGTGCCGGAGAGATAGCGGCCGGTGAGTGACTCCGGGCAGGCCATGATCTCAGCGGGCGTACCCTCGGCGACAACGAATCCTCCGAGCCGGCCCGCGCCGGGACCGAGATCGAGAATGTAATTGGCGTGGCGTATGGTCTCTTCATCGTGCTCGACGACTAGCACGGTGTTGCCGAGGTCGCGCAGCTTTTCCAGAGCTTCAATGAGCCGGTTATTGTCGCGCTGATGCAGGCCGATGGAAGGCTCGTCGAGAACATAGAGGACGCCGCGCAGCCGCGAGCCGATTTGCGTGGCGAGGCGAATGCGCTGGCCTTCGCCGCCGGAGAGCGTGGCGGCGTTGCGATCCAGCGAGAGATAAGTGAGGCCGACGGCGCAGAGAAACTCCAGGCGCTCGGCGATCTCGCGGCGGATGCGCTCGGCAACAAGCGATTCGCGCGCCGTGAACTTGAGGTTGATGGCGGCGGAGAGCGCGCGATTCAGCGGGAGTGCGGTGAAGTCGGCGATGGAAAAGCCGCCGATTTTGACCGCGAGCGACTCCGGTCGCAGACGCTTGCCGCGGCAGACGGGGCAGGGCGTCGCGGACATATAGGCCATCATCGACTCGCGATAACTGTCACTGCGCGCCTCGTCGATGCTGTCGCGCAAAAAGGAGAGAATGCCGTGAAAGCCGGTGCGCGGCGCTTCGCCTTTGGGCGGGCCGTAGACGAGCAGATGCTGCTGCTTGACGGGCAGCTCCTCGAAGGGAGTTTTCAGATCGATCTTGTAGCGGTCGGCAGCGAGGTTGATGAGCTTGAGCAGATACTGCGAGGTAGAGCCCGGGCCGAGGCCGTCGAGCAGCGGCTTGGACCAGTCGGTGATGACCTTGGCGGGGTCTAGATCGTAGAGCGAGCCGAGGCCGTGGCACTCCGGGCAGGCACCGAAGGTGGAGTTGAAGCTGAAGCTGCGCGGCTCCAGCTTGGGCACATCGAGTCCGCAATCGGGACAGGCCATCGAGGCGGAGAACAACTGCTCGTTGCTTCCGGTGACGGCGACCAAGACAAGGCCATTGGCGAGTTGCAGCGCCTTGCTGACAGCTGCGTCAAGGCGTTTTTCCACGGAGGGTTTGCCCGAAGCTGACGTGGGCGATTGAGTTCCCTCCCTAGCCCCCAAATGCGAGGGACCAGGGGCACCCGCCGAATTTTCTGTTGGAGGTGGCGGATTCTTCAGCAGGATGCGGTCGATGACAGCATCGATGGTGTGGTTCTTGCGGCGGTCGAGCAAGACCGGCTCGGAGAGGTCTATCAGCTCGCCATCGACGCGAGCGCGAAAGCCCTGGCGGTCGAGCTGGTCCAAAAGTTCTTTGAACTCGCCCTTGCGTCCGCGAACGATGGGCGCCATGACGGTGACGCGCTCGCCCATGCCGAGTTCGAGGATGCGCTGCGCGATTTGATCCGGCGTCTGGCGCGAGATGGGGCGACCGCAGTTGGGGCAGTGCGGTGTGCCGATGGAGGCGTAGAGCAGGCGCAGATAATCGTAGATTTCAGTGATGGTGCCGACGGTGGAGCGCGGGCTGCGGCTGGTGGTCTTCTGCTCGATGGAGATGGCTGGGCTGAGGCCTTCGATGGAGTCCACGTCGGGCCGCTCGATCTGATCGAGAAACTGGCGCGCGTAGGCGGAGAGTGTCTCGACGTAGCGGCGCTGGCCCTCGGCGTAGATGGTGTCGAAGGCGAGCGAGGACTTGCCCGAGCCGCTGAGGCCGGTGACGACCGTGAGGGTGTTGCGCGGGATGCGCACACTGATGTCGCGCAGATTATGCTGACGCGCCCCGCGCACCGAGATGTGAGTAATGGGCATGATGGGAATTTTGTTTGCGAAAAACAGAGAGCTAGAGTTTGGCGTGGCTGCCGTCGCAGAGGACGGGATGAGCCGTGTGCTTGCAACCGCAGAAGTAGAGGGTTTTGGATTCCGCGGCATCGAATTTTACCGGCGTGAGACCGCTTCCCTTGTGGCTGCCGTCGCAGAAGGGCTGGCCGGCACTTCGTCCGCAGGCGCACCAGTAATAGCTTTTGCCGGCTTCGACCGCGACAGCGTATGGACTCTTTTGCGCAATGATTGCTTCTGACATGGGGATTCTCCTCGAAATACAGTACAGATATTATCGCCTAAATGGGAGGACTGCGGCTTGGGCGCTGAACTTGTTCTCCGGCGTGAGGCATTCCGTCAAGCTGTCTTTCAGGGCTGCGCAACCGCTGGTAATCTGCCGGTAACTCTTTGGAGTATTCTAGTAGTTAACAGAAACCAATCCAAAGAGGCGGGTTTTCTGCGACAATCGCAAAGAGCGGTTCCCGTCGCGTGCAAAGAAGTTGATTCGCGGCTTGAGTGCGGGAGCGCGGCTAATTCATAGATTGATTGGAAAGTGAACCAAGGCGGATTGAATGACAGATGCACTGAATTTGGCGATGTTGATTGCGGCGTCGGTTGGCGCGGTAGCTTTTAGCTTATTGATGGCTTACGGAATTCTGCGAGTCGGCTTCAACCTGATGCGCCCGCAGCCTCGTCCCGCGACGGTAAAGGCTCAACCGGAGACGGCACGCGGGCTGTAAATAGATACTATAAAGCAACTCTCCGCTCCAGCTTATTGCGCGCAGTGCAGCGGGAAGAGTCTCCAAAATTCCTTCGCTCGATTGCCTTATCGGGAACCATTTTGCTCTGCGCGGGGTCTAAGAGTGTAGAGTCGTTTGTGGTTGGTCAAAGGAGGCTTCGTGCGCCGTTCTATCGCAGTGTCATGTCTGATTGCCTTTACCGTCGTTTTTGCACTCACCATCAATCTTGCAGCCCAGGCTCCTGCCGGTGCTCAAGCCAAGCCGGAACAGGCCGCGGCGAAAGGTCCGCTGGCCGCGCCGCAGACGGTGAAGAATCTGCCGGTGCGCAAGGTGGTGCTTTACAAGAACGGCGTGGGCTACTTTGAGCACGCCGGATCGGTCACGGGCAATCAGCGCGTGGCCATCGACTTTACCTCGCCGCAGTTGAATGACGTGCTGCAATCGCTGACCGTGCTGGATGAGGGCGGCGGGCGGATTGCGGGGGTGAATTACAACTCGACGACGCCGCTGGCCGAGCAGTTGAAGTCGCTCTCGCTGGGGATGAGCGACGACCCCACTTCGACGGAGCTGTTTCAGGCGCTGCGCGGGCAGCGCGTGGAGGTGACGGGCGCGGCGGGCGGGCCGATCACCGGGCGGTTGCTCTCGATTGAGTCGCGCACGGAGAAGATGGGCGGCGGCGACTCGGCCACGACGATTGAGAAGATTTATCTCTCCGTGATTGCCTCGTCGGGCGCGGCGCGGGTGGTGGAGCTGACTCCGGCTCTGAGCGTGAGACCGCTCGATGCCAACCTTCAGGGCCAGCTTGACCGCTATCTGGAGCTGCTGGCGACGACGCACGCCAACGGGCTGCGGCACCTGACGCTGGACGCTCTTGGCCAGGGGCAGCGCGAGCTGCGGGTGAGTTATATCAGCGAGGTTCCGGTGTGGAAGTCGACGTACCGGATTGTCTTTCCGCGCACAGCGAACGGATCGGCGACGATGCAGGGCTGGGCGGTGGTCGATAACACCGTGGGCGCGGATTGGGAGAATGTGCAGTTGTCGTTGGTGGCGGGCGCGCCGCAGAGCTTCATTCAGCCGTTGAGCCAGCCGATTTACACGCGGCGTGTGGAGATTCCGATTGCAACCGATGCGCAGTTGACGCCGCAGACGCATGAGGCAGCGGAAACAGAAGATAAATCCGAGATGGTAAAAAATCAGCTTGCTGCTCCGACGCGCATTCCTCACGACATAAAAATGCTTGCCGGGAAAGAAGCACCGTCAGCCAGCTTTGGCGTGGCCGGGTCGGATTTTGGAGGGACGGGATCGGCAGGCGGAGCTATGGGTTCGGTTTTCCGCAACGGCGCCAACACAGTTTCCGTAACCGGCGCAGCTCCGATGCTTGACGTGGATCGCGCCAGCGACGCCTACAAGGAAGGCGATGTCACCACCAACGCCTTCGACGATTTCTTCGAGTACGCACTGACTGCGCCGGTGACAATTCACAAGAATGAATCGGCGATGGTACCGATCTTGCAACAGCAGTTTCCCGCCGAGCACGTGACGCTGTGGAGCGAGCGGGAGCCGACGCCGCTGCGCGCTGTGTGGCTGGAAAATAACTCCAAGCTGACGCTGGACTCCGGCAGCTTTTCCATCTTTGAGAGCGGCGAGTTTGCCGGCGAAGGATTGCTGGACCCGATTCATCCCGGCGAGAAGCGGCTGCTCTCCTACGCAGCCGATCAGGCGGTGCGCGTGAAGGTGACGGATCACGACGGGCTGCGCACACTGCACCACGTGCAGATACACGGCGGTGCGATCATTGAAACCTACATGGATGCATCTTCAAAAACGTATTCGGCGACCAACTCCGGCGATCAAGACCGCGACGTTCTCATCGAGCATCCGCGGCACGGAGATGGCTGGACGCTGGACGGCGATCTGAAGGCCGCAGAGACATCGCCGAATCTCTATCGCTTCAAGCTGCCTGTGGTCGCGCACTCGACTGCCACACTGGACGTGCGTGAGCGGGGGCCGGAGGGTGCGCAAGTCTGGCTGAACGCCAACACAAATCAGTCGGTCTATCTGCTTGACCTGGTCAGGCGTGTGCCTGATGCGCTGGAGAAGCTGAAGCCGGTGATCGACGCGTACGGCGCGCTGGCTGATCTGGATCGCCGCATCAAGGAATCCAAAGAGACCGAGAAGACCGCCGCAGCAGACGAGGCGCGCGACCGCGAGAACCTGACCGCGCTCAAAGGCAACGACGCGGCCAAGCGCTTTGTGGACGAGTTGAACAAGGCCGAAGACCTGTTACAGGCTACGCGCAAGCAGACCGCTGACCTGGAGCAACAGAAGAAGACAGCCGTGGAAAAGCTGGATGAGTTGATTGGGCAGATCAGCTTTGATTGGGATGTGAAGGCGGTAAAGCAGTGAAATAGTGAACGAGTGAAGCAGTAGTTGCCTCATTGGATTTCCAGGTCTCAAAAATGAGACTTGGAAATCCATTTTCATTTGGCGGATGTGATTTATTTTTGCGATTCTGGTGCGGCTTGGCCTTGAGCTGCGTCGGGGGCTTTGGCCAGCGCGGGGTCTTTTAGCTCGCGGCGAGCCTGCTTGCCGTGCGGGCCGTCGGGATCGTAATCAAGAACCTTGAGGTAATTCGCTTTGGCATTGGCCAGGTCGCCCATGTGATGCTGCGCCTCGGCCAGACCCCAATAGACCTCTGGATTTTCCGGGTCCAAAACCATCGCCGACTCGAAGCGCGAGAGAGCCGCCTTCCAGTTTTTTCTGTCCAGATAGTAGTGGCCAATTTCAATATCTTTGGAGGCGGCCTCCTGATGGGTCGGCTCTTTGACGCCTTTCTTCTTGCCGGGGAGATCGTCGTTCGGGTTGGGCAGCAGGCGCTCCAGACCAGTCTGGCTGGAACTGTAGTCCTGGGTGTCCGTATTGCCCTCTGGCTCGGGGTCGTCGGGCGAGCGAACCGGATCCTGCTCCTCGCTAGTGACCATGAGAAACGGGCTGGCCGCGTTGGAGTTGCTTCCTTCGGGTTGTGCGGGCGTGGAGGTCGAGGGCAATACCGGAACCGAGGACGTGTCGGTGGGGAAGGGATTGGCGCTGGAGTTCGCGGGCGGCGCGGGCGCGGCTGGCGGCGTGTTCTGCTGCGATTTATCGCCGGCGGGCGGCGTTTGGGCGAGCAGAAGCGGCGCGGCCGCGAGGCAGGCGGCGAGCAGCAGCGTAATTAAAAAAAATCGTTTCATCTTTGCAAGCCTCATTCTAGTTCACCGGGCACTGTTCTCTGATACGATGCGAATCATAGACTCCACTAGGAAAGCATCGCACATTCGCATGGGACTTATCATCCGCTCTTCCGCCATCCACGCCGCCGGCTGCTACACGACGACCGCTATCCGCAAGGGGGCGCGTGTGGCCGAGTACACCGGAGCACGCCTGAGCAAGGCCGAGGCCGACATCGCCTATGAGGCCTCGCCGATCACGTATTTATTTGGACTCGGCAACGGCTCAGTGGTCATCGACGGGCATTGCATGGCGATGTTCATCAACCATAGCTGCGACGCCAACTGTGAGACCAGCGAGGAGCGCGGGAGGGTGTGGATCAAGGCCATACGACCGATCGCGGCAGGCGAGGAGATCACCTACGACTACTGCCTCTATGATGGCGGCGGCGACGAGGCGCAGTGCAACTGCGGCGCGAAAAAATGCCGCGGGACGATGTATTCAAAGGAAGAGATAAAGCGGCGCAAGGCGGCGGCGAAGAAGGCGGCAAAACAATAGCGGAATCGGCGAAAGACTTCCCTGCCGTGCAAATAGAGATTGAGTTTAGGCAAAGAAAAAGTGGAATGCGAGAGCCGCATTCCACTTTTTCTTATGAAGAAGGACGAAACGAGTAGGCTCGAAGCAGTTGCCCTGGTTTAACGAGCTTGCATGAACTTGTAGCGAAGCATTCCAGCCATTGCCAGCAGACCGGTGCCGAACAAGATCAGCGTGCCGGGTTCGGGAGTGGATGACGGTGGTTGTTGGTTCGGCGTGTAGTTGTAGGTGACCTGGACACCAGCGCCGACATCCGTGCTCTGGCTGGTACTGATATTGCCGCCGGTGTACGATTCGGTGGTAACAGCATTGCCAGCGAGCAGAAAATCCAAGTCGCCAGAGCCAATAAATGCTGATAGATCGGAAGTAATTCCAAGATCAGAAACCGCATTGCCGGTCAATGTCAGCGATCCACTGTCGTAACTGGAGTTTCCAGCAAGATTCAGCGTATTGAATAAACCAATTGGCGACCCATTTACTAGCGCTTGTCCGTTTAGAGATTCGGTGAGCACAATTCCCAGGCTTGAATCAGTCAACTGGGCGCCAGCAGTAGTGAACAACTGGGAGATCGTGGCAGCCTGACTGGTAGTTGTGCTTGCGGTGATGTCCGTGGTGCCGCCAGCCGTGAAGATGATGTCGACCGAGTTCAGAGTGCCGAGTGAGCTGTTAAATTGAGCGACATTAAGCGTAGTCCCGCTGAAGTTGGTTGGGGCCGGGGCTATAGTGTACGAATCCGCCTTGGCTGCGGGGGCAACCGCGAGCAGAGCGATTGAGAGAGAGAAAATCGTTATATTGCGTATGGCCTTCATATTCTGTCCTCTTCTTGCTTGAACTGGCAAACCGGGAAATCCCGGAATGGCGTATGTTTGATCACGGTCGGCTGAAAGGGGGTCCAGACGGGAACCGTGATAAAGATATTGTACCCCTAGCCGAAGCCCCTGATACTTATAGGGACACGTCGAGCTTGTCGGGTTCTATCTAGACTGATGCACATGATGGGCCAACCCTGGAACTCTCTTTATCTATGTAAATAAACCACATTAAGTATATATTTATGAATGGAATACAGTTTCTTCTTGCGCCGATCACTCAGAATAAGAACGGGCCGGATAGAGTAGATTTATGTGCAATAGTTTGCATAGTTAAGGCAAGGGTTTTCCTAGTACCAAGCTCCAAGTGTTGAGTTTCAAGAGGTTGTTCGGCACGAAGCCGCGCAGTCTACAGGCACGTAGAGATGGAGGTTAGCGTACTTGCGGACGGGCTTGGATGACCGCTTTCTCCCTGAACTCCGTCCCCGACTGCGCCACGCTGCATTGGCTTGATCCAGCCGATGTGGCGCGGGTGATGAACGAGATCGCGCGCGGTCCGGGATATAGTGATGAGCCTCTTGCTTTGAAAGGGCGCGGCTGAAGTCGTGCCGCCATATAGTCAATTGAGAGCCGAACTTTAGCCCTTACGGAAGCCCTTACGGACTTTTTAGCTTTTTCCCGGTACAGTAGAAAGAGTTGTCTTGATGGAGCGCGCCGCCCGATGGGTTTTCACGACGGCTTTCAGGCCGGGTCAGAGATCGATTACTACCGCATTGAAGCTCCGGTCGCCCGCAGCGGCATGGCCTCCATCTATCGCGCCACGGACACCCGCGATAACCGCGTCGTCGCGCTGAAGATTCCTCACCCCGACATGGAAGCTGATCCCATCCTCTTCGACCGCTTTCAACGCGAGACGGGCATTGGCGAAAAGCTCGACCACCCCAAGGTGATGCGTGTCTATGCCGGCGAGGAACGCACTCGTATCTATATGGTGATGGAGTGGTGCGAGGGCCGCCTGCTGCGCGAGATTCTCGATGAAGGGCCGCTGGAGCAGGAGCGCGCCATTCGCATCGCACTAGAGGTGTTGGATGCCCTCGAATACATCCACGCCAACGGCGTTGTGCATCGCGACCTTAAGCCGGAAAACATCATGGTCGATGTTGACGACAAGATCAAGCTCATCGACTTTGGCATTGCCGGCGACTCCGCCGCCAAACGGCTCACGTATGCCAACTTCACAGCCGCCATCGGCACGCCGAATTACATCTCGCCGGAGCAGGTGCGCGGCAAGCGCGGCGACGGGCGCAGCGATCTTTATTCAATGGGCGTGATTCTATACGAGATGCTCAGCGGCAAGCTGCCCTTTTCCGGGCCGAATCCGATGGCCGCGATGAATGAGCGCCTGTTGAATTATCCCCTGCCGCCAACGGTCGCCAACCCTGCCATCTCGCCGCAGTTGCAGGAGGTTTTATATCGCGCTCTTGAACGCGATCCGAAGAACCGTTACGCGAAGGCGAGCGAGTTTGCCCGCGATCTGGCGCATCTCGATCAGGTGGGCGTTGAGGATCGCATCGAGCTGCGCGACTGGCAGAAACGCAAATCGCAATCCCTGCGCAAGATTTTTTACTACGGCGGGCTGGCGATGATTCCGGTCGTGCTGCTGCTGCTGATGTTTCTGCTTGCGCATCGCAAGTGAAGGATGTAGGGATTTTTTCTCACTCCACAGTGAGACTCAACTCGTGGCGCAGGTCGGTGCCGCGAATCCAGAAGATGACATCAGTCGCGATATTCGAGGCGTGGTCGGCGATGCGTTCCAGATTCTTAGCCACCAGAATTCCGTTAATTGCCTGCCGGGTAAAGCGCGGCTGCTCTTCGATGAACTTCATCAGCTCGTTGTGAGCGCGATAGTTCATGTGGTCGATCTCGTCGTCCATCTCGCGCACCTCCACAGCCAGACGCTCGTCGCCGTCCAGGTAGCACTGCACCGCTGAGCGGATCATGCGTCCGGCAAACTCACCCATTGCCGCGGCATCCAACGGCAGATCGACCGGCTCCATCTTCATCAATTCCTTGGTGCGCCGGGCAATACCCATCGCCTGGTCGCCGATCCGCTCCAGGTCGCTGTTGATCTTGATCACCGCCAGCGTGAAACGCAGATCAACGGCCATCGGCTGCTCCTGCGCCAGCAGTTCGTAGGCCATCGCGTCCAGCTCTCGTTGGGCTGTGTTGATGGCGCGCTCATTGCGCTTGACGTACTTGCAGAGCAGTTTGTCGCGCCTGAGGTAGGCGTCCACGGAACTGTCGACCGCCTGCTGCGTGAGGGCCGCCATGCCCATTAGCTTGTCTTTCAGTTCGGCCAGTTGCTGGTGAAAATGAATGCGCGGCAAGACAGTTCTCCCCACTCATAATTGTGCATCACCGAATGTTAACAGCAGAAGAATTTCCTGTTTGTGCACCAGAACAGTCACGCCTATCGGAAGGAGATAGACATTCGGATGACCACTCACAATACAGTAGTAATAGTCAGTATGTTGGCATTGCATTCCGATCATATGGCTGACCGAATTTGTTCTGGTGGTCTGTTGGCCGCCGCGCGAATTGAGGGAGGGTCAACTCGCCGAGATCGGCGGAGTTGGGAGTGAGATGAATGCGTCGAGTAAGGCGCTCAAGAGCCGGTTCCGGCGCACCCTCAACCCAAATATGTAATTCGTAGTCACCCTGGGGAACGTCGCGAATGTGAAATGCTCCATGCGCATCCGCAATGGCATGGAATGGCGTGGAGAGAGCCAGCACCACCGCGCTCATCTCGGGATGGATGTTGCAGAAGATGTACGAGATTCCCTCGCGGGAGAATGTGACCTCCTTGGTGGATCCAGCTTCGTAGAGGCCGAGGTCGAAGCGCTTGCCGTCAAAGAGAGAAAAGACGTTGTGATAAAAGGGATCGGCGTTGGGAAAAAGCACCACGCTGCCGACGGGAACGACGAGCAAGTGCGGCAGGAACATCCGGTTCTTTTGCATGAGCGTGTACCGCTCGTGAGGCGGAGTGGATGCGGAAGGAATCTGCTGAAGAGGCTGCAACCAAAGTACGGCAGGAGGCACGGCCTGATTTGTTTGGCCGACGAACGCGAGACGCATTTGCACCTCAACCAAGGCCGGACTCTGAGCCTGAGCCAGCATGGAAGCTGCAATGATGGGTCCGAAGAGCCAATTCACTCTCAGCAATCGTCTCATTAGAACTTGTACCCCGCTGCGATTCCGATGATGTTGCCGGATGCTGTTTGACCAACCACGGGCGAACTCGCGAGGTGGCGGTACTCCAATGAAAAAAGCAGGTAAGCACTGGGGCTGTAGATCATGTTTCCGGTGAAGGTGCGATTACGGGTGAGGTTCTGATAGATAGCGGTAGACGGACCGGCATAAGGAGCAACTTGGCTGGCAAGCACGTTATCGATGCCAAAGGCCGCGTTGAACCTCAAGCGCTCATTGGGGTGGATTTGCCACTGCGCCCATCCTCCCACATCCTCGAATGCGCGGAAGTAGATTTCGCTGGGGTTTAGGGGATCGACACGATATGCAAAGTCTTTGTAGCCTCCTCCGCCCAGACCGCCCAAAGCTTGCCCGCGATAGAAGCTGCCGGTCAGCTCCATTCTGCCAAGGATTGGCTGACGATAGTCCAGAGTGCCGGCCCATGAATCGAAATTGATTCCGCCTAGGGTGCGATGCGGCGCAAAGTATCCTCCCGCGCCGAGTTGAGCGCTGTGCTCCTCCTGGGTTCCTAGGAGCGCGACGCGAGTTTCGACGCCGGGCCAGCGGCTATTCTCAGCAGTGGAAGGCGGTGAGGCTATTCCTGGAGGCGCGGCGGAGGGATTGTAATACAGCGGAGGAGGATCGGAAACGTCGATCAATGCTGCCTGCAAACGCAGCCGTTGCCCGGTTGAATGCGAAAAATCGTGCGTCAATCCGATCTGCGGATTCCATGTCCACAGATTTCCTGACCAGGCCAGCGCGGGCAAGGCGACGGCGGTCAGCGAGTCTGGAGTATAAGGGCTGACGAGTGGACGGTCGTACGAGAAGAATATTCCGGTGTGCTCCCAATCGAGTGCCGCATGGGCCGTGCGCAACCGCACAAAATAGTCGGCATAAGCTCCGGTTGTTCCGCCTGGTTGAGCACCGCCGTCAAAGTCCACGCGCACATCCGCGTGGCTGCTTGCGCCGAAGAGATGGGGACCGCGCGCATCGAGATCCAGGATAGTTTGGCGTATTGAAATCCCCGTGCTGCCCGGCCCCTGAATAGCGATGGAAGGCATCGCAGCCACATCCACTTGCCGAGTGTTCACGAACCCGTTCAGCAGGATGAGGCCGCTCAGTTTGACCGGATACTTCGACTCGCTTTCAACTTTATCCTGATCATGGGTTGCAATCTGCGACTCCTGAATAGCCTGGCGCTCACGAATTTCATCGACCGCTTTTGCGAGCTGAGCCGCGTCCGAAGAAGATGCGGAGTTATCCGCCGCGACTGCCATCCGCTGTCGCAGTATTGAAAGTTGGTCACTCAACTCCTTCAGTTGCCGTTGCGAGTCTTCAAGCTGCGCCTGGACTCGAGTGACGGCCTCAGTCAGTTGTTCGACCCGTTTTTCGAGGCTTTCCTGAACCGAGTTCTGTCCGCTGAGGGGAGTTGCAATCACGCACAGGAATCCGAGCAAGTTCAAAAACCCGCTCATCGAGAGAGGCAATTTGCCTGATCGTCCGTATCTATTACAGCAGCGTATCATTCCGCCACCTCACTCTTTCGATTCTCCGTTTCCAATGATTCCTCGCGCAGGACACCGTGCGCAAGCGACATCCGAAAGATGGTTTCACCGGGCCGACTGCTGACAAGGATGACCTCGCCTCCGTGCTCGACGGCAATGCAGCGCGCCAAAGTAAGGCCGAGTCCCGTCCCTTTGTATTTGCCTTCGCTGACAAATGGCTGGAAGAGGCTAGTGCGAATGCTCTCTGGAACGCCCTCGCCGTTGTCCAGAACTTCGAGAATGATCTGGCCGGCGTCAACCGTGAGCGTGACAGTAACCTGCGGCGCCGCCGCAGCTGTGCGGCCAGACTGGCAGGCATTGAGAAGCAGATTGTAAATGGCGCGTTCAATCTGCTTGCCATCGAGAACAGCCGCCGTTTCCGCTGGATCGCCTAATCTGATGACAAAAGAAATTCCGGCGGCATCGGGATGGACGCGGATCAGCGCCATGGCGCGTTCCAGCAGGGATGAAACCAGCACATGCGAACGGCGAATGGCATTCCCGGTTCTGCTGAAGATCAGCATTGATTCGATCAATTCCGTTGTGCCATGCACGGCGATTCGGATATCGGATAGGATTTCGGCGCACTCGGCCTCGGAAAGCGGGGAGGCAGCCAGGAACTCCGCATTTGCGTAAACAGCAGCCAGATAGTGCCGCAGGTCATGCGAGACGGAACTGGCCATACGACCGATCGTCGCCAGTCGTTCCGACTCCAATAGCGCGCGGTTGGCCTGCTCGATTTCGCCGCGCATCCCGGCGAAGGCCGCGCTCAATTCAAGCACTTCCATTGTGCCTCGATTTGGCAAGTGGTAAGCACTGTCACCAACGCCGAATGCGCGTACGCCCTCAGCAAGCTCTTCGAGAGGATGAGTTACCACTTTAGAAAGCGCGGTCATCAATACCGTTCCGATCATTAAAGCAAGAAGACCTGCGATCAGTACAAGACGATCTATCTGGCGGATGGATTGTTCCGCCGGATTGAAGGACTTCAGCACAATCAGTTGCAGTGGCGCGGAAGCGCTGGAAGATAGGTCTTCAGTAGCGGCGAGGTATCGCTCGTTCCCTAACTTCAGCGAGATGGTTGAGGCCGTACCATGCGGGAAAGGCAAGGGCCGAGCCATTAATTCGCCGAGGACGGACGACGCGAGGCTACTCGCCAGTATATGACCACTGTTTGTAAAGACCGTTTCGACGGCGGTTGCCCTGCTTACCTGACTGACCAGGTCATGCTCGATTGCGAAGCCGCTGATCACGTAGCCGAGTAAAGTGCCATTTCTTTCGCTGCCAAAATAAAGCGGCCGTACGGAGCAGGCATAGAGCCGGCCGCCGGAAACCAGATAGCGATCCTCGGGCCGGACGAGAACTGCCTGAAGGTCTGAGCGCAGCGTCGCTGGCGAGAAAGATCCTGATGCATAAGCCGCAACCACGCGGCCTTCATTGTCACCAAGAGCAAAGAGATCGTTGCCGCTCACCTTCCAGAACTCTATGCCTCCGTCCTCGATGGTGCGCCGGTCGCTGGTGGTCATCAGGGCCTTGAGACTGGGCAGATCCGCCAGCAGCGCATTCTCGCGCTCCAGTGCATTCAGCCGCTGCGCTTGCAGGTCGTGGAATGTAAGCACCGAGTGTTCCAGATCTCTCGATAGATCCTCCGTTACCTGAATTCCCAACTGATGGCGAACAAGAAGAAGACTAGTCAGGGTGACGGCACCTATCACTAGCGCCATCGCCGCAACTAGCAGCACGCGCATCCGTATGCCTCTCTTGGGTTGCGTACGGACCGCTCTCAGGACGAATGCCAAACTAATCTCCTGATCCTTATGGAATGAACTTATATCCCGCCCCATAAATTGTGAGCAAATGGCGGGGATTGGCTGGGTCAGGCTCCAGCTTCTGCCTCAACTTGAGTATCTGGTTATCCACCGTACGAGTGGTTGGATAGAAGTTATAACCCCAGACCTCATTTAACAGCAGTTCCCTGCTGAGCACACGTTCGCAGTTATCGGTAAAGAATTTCAGCAATTTGAATTCATGCGAGGTCAGTGTAACGGATTGCCCTCCGCGCTGCGCCGTCATTTTTTGAAAGTCGATCTCACAATCGCCGAAACGGTAGGTTGTCGCCGGCGCGCTCCGTTGTCTTCGTCGAATGGCTGATTGCACACGCGCCAGCAGTTCGCGCGGGCTGAATGGCTTGGTAACGTAGTCGTCGGCGCCCAATTGCAGCAGCAGAACTTTGTCGACGACCTCTGTGATGGCGCTCAGAACGATAACCGGCGTATCGCCAGAAAGCGCTTTCATGCTCTGGCAAAGATCGCGGCCTGGTATCTGAGGAAGAATGAGGTCAAGAACAACGGCTGTTGGACGATGAAGGCGGAATAACTCAAGACCTATTTTGCCGTCGCCGGCAACTTCGACCGAGTAATTCTCCTTGATGAAGATTCGCCGAAGAACCTTCTGCATATTCGGATCGTCTTCAACTACAAGAATCGTGCCAAGCCGGATTTCAGCGGCTTCCTCGCCGCGCATTTCTATAGTCATCGTCATAACTTGCTCTCCGCACTCACAGTTTGCGCCGAAAGACCCTGCAACTACAAGCCCGAACGCATAAATGACAAAGTTATGACAATTGCCGTCAGGCGTTCTCGCGCCTTGCAATTGCTCAGTCTCCCGTACCGGCCAACCGTTTCCATCGATGGGATTCTAGCACAAAAGGAATGCTTGTTCGAAGGTGAAATCGCAATCTTGTCAACACAAAACTTGCCTCGATCCGGTAGCGCGTCAATCGTGCGCCGAGACGCTCATCTGCCTGACCGTGGGTAATTCGGTTCGGCCACCAGTGGAATGGCAACAGAGACCGGTACCAACGAGCCAGCGGCGCCCCGGCGCCAGCGTGAATCTGCTGCCGCAGAAAGTGATAGAACTTGTTCCCTGGAGGATCTGCGAGCAATATTCTTCGGCCATAGAGTTCCACCCATAGCCGAACCGCGCGAGACAGACTATCCACAGACCAGCTCGAAAGCTCCTCTGGCGCCGACTGGCCGAAAAGCTGTGTTGACATTAGAGTCACGACTCCGACGGCAAGTTCAGCCTCAGGCTCCCGTTCGGCGATCGCCCTCGCATTCTGCCAAAAGACTGAATCTCTGCGACGGGCCTCCACGTGCCGCCAAAACTCCAATATCCACACGGCCCGCGTGTGCTCGCTGCAAAGATGTTTGAAGATATGGATCGCTTGTTGCACGAATATGTCACCGGACGAAAGCACGGGTAACTCGATGCCATAAAAACTGCGCAGTTGCGCGCGTGTCAACCGGTCTTCTAAGGTGGGCAATTTGCCATTAACTCCGTCCGGAAGCAAGTGTAACTCGACCATTTTTTGCGGACGTACTTTGTAAAGGCTTTCTATGCTCATTGCCTTATCAGTTCCTGTGGTAAAGACCCACTCCGATCCCTTGATGGAATCGTGAATGTACCCAAGACCCAGAACGACATTGCGAGCCGCGGCAGCATCCGATTCACGAACGAGGATGTCTATATCCATCTGGCAGCGCAGAATGGGATCCCGTACAACTTCGGGAGGAAAAGTAAAGCCCTTCAGAAGAGCAAAGGAGATATTTTTTTCTTTCAGAGCGTGGCTGATGAATACCGCCTCACGAAAGAGCGCGCTGGTGCGTTCGCTATTCTGCGCCAGGTTCAATTGCAGGCGCTTCAAAATTGCGAGAGGTAAGCATCCCTCAACGCTGAGCGCCGTAAGACGATCTAGCAGATAAAGCGCAAGGCCGCAAACATCCAGCCAGTGCAGAGATTTTTGCCAGTCGCTCTCTGAAAATTTTTCAAGACCCCGCGCAATCTCGTCTGCCGGTTCAATAAAAGACGCCAGTACAGCACTCTTCAGTCGCCAATCGCGATTTAGGATTGTCGATTTCATGCACATCCTTATATCTGCGCACACGGCTTAGTGGCTGTACATTTCCGGTTCACCCAGGCTTCCGGCGGGAGGAAGATGCCGCAGAAATACCACAATCGACCATATCTCTTCATCGCTGAGTATGTCCTTGGAGGCCGGCATCCCCGACGGACTTATCCCGTAGTCAATCACCTGCTTGATTTGTCCATCGGTATAACTCTGAACCTCCTTCGATGCAAGCGAAGGAACCGGAGGTGACATACTGTCGGCGAACGGAACCCCGGTGTTTTGACCGTCTAATCCATGGCAAGCCACACAGTAATGCGAGTATGCCTCTTTCCCCGCCGCAATGTTCTCGTTTGTGGAAGCCAGTGGATTCTTTTGCGACTTATTGCCAATGAATATGTTGTGCTTTGCCTGGGTCATAACTCGCGTCTCGAAAGCGCCTGGTGGAGTGGCTTTGCAGCCCGCTGCCAACATAACGGATAAGAGCCATGCAAGTTGAATCGTGGGTCTCATGGTTTCCTCGCCACATGGATGGTTAATGTCATCTGGCCATGGCCCGAGCCGCAGAATACCGAACAGTGTCCGACGAAATCTCCAAGCACGGCAGGTGTAAAAGGCACCTGGATCGTTGCACCTTTGCTCACCTTGATATCCAGATTAAGTTCACGAATGCGAAGACCGTGCGAGACATCCATGCTCTTTAGCACGAGCACGACCGGCTCACCCTGTTCTACGGTGATCTCTGCCGGATCGAACGCAAAGCGTTTAGCCGTAACCTGGATCACCCTCGGAGAGGTATGATTTGCAGCCGGTTGACTCAGGAGTGACCATCCAAGCAATATCCCGGCGATGGCGGCCAACTTTACAAAGCTCCACTTCATAAGCCCTCCGGCGCGGTGAACTACATTGTTTTCACCGTAACTGACTCTGCATGGTGAGGTGTCATGCATCTGTAAGTCGATTGTCAGGAGTTTGTCACACGGCGAGCAGAAGACTTATGCTTCCGTGGCCATCTTCTGTCATTGAAATCTTTCGGCAATTACAAAACACTGACAATAATAAGACGGCCTGTTGACACCTCGAACTCGGCTCCGAGTTAGGGTGTGACTATGTGGAACCGTCTAAACCTTTCGACGTATGCTCACGGCAGCCGCCTCAGGAAGTTCATCCTCTTGACGGGAGCGTTACTCACCGCAACCCACGCGCCTGCCCAAAGCACACCGCTGATCTCAGGCGGCGCAGGCTTTCTGACAAGCACAAGTGGAGGCAAAACCTCATATATCCCCACAGTCATGCCTTTGCTCGCCGCGCCACTCGGGTCGCATATTCTGGTCGAAGGGCGAGCGACGCTGCTTGAAGACTTATATCCCAGCGGAGGCAGCGACAGTGGATATTCGCACCTCTATTACGATGCGCTCACTTATATGCAGCTGAATTATCTTGTCAGTTCGCATATGACGATTATTGCGGGTGAGTACCTGACGCCATTCGGGTCTTACAACGAACGCCTTACTCCAATCTGGATCAGTAATTTTGAAGACGCTCCGTTGAGCTTCAATCTCGGCATAGGCACCGGATCGAGTGTGGGCGGTATGTTACGTGGCTCGGCTGTTTCAAAGCGCAACTTCTCTCTAGACTATGTCGCGTACTACTCGGCGGCAAGTTCCGGCCAGAATTTTAATTCGCGGAACTCGTGGGGAGGCAGATCGAGCATTTATATACCGCAAGCGCGCCTTGAATTCGGAACTTCCTTTGCCCGCGTCTTCGCTAGTGAGCAGACCGAGAATGTAGGTCTGCATATATGGTGGGAACCAGCGAACACATCTTTTAAGCTTCGCTCCGAATATACTCACGGCACACACTCGCAAGGATACTGGACGGAAGCCGATTATCGACTCGCACGCTTTGGCGGTTCGGAATCTGTGACTGGAAGACTGGAACCGGTCTTCCGCTGGCAGCAGGCATTCCGCAAAAGCCCCGACTCATCTGACGGGCTTCCCTCTGTCAATACAAGCCGAGTCGACTTTGGCCTGGACTACCACTTACCTCAAGAAGTGAGGATTAACACGAGTTACACACGTCAGTTGTCTTCAACAAGCAATAGCAATATATGGGAAACCGGCATTGTCTATCGCTTCCTGTTTCCGGCATGGAGGAGTAAATGAAGAGTCTTTGCAAATATGTGGCTTTCGGTCTGCTTGGAATTGCCACATTGCCGTTGTTTACGCAGACTGGCCGCGCTCCGGCGAGTGCGGCCAGTAATGCCGAAGCAAACAAACGCGAGCAAGCGAGCGCTGTGCATCCCAGCAACGGTGAACGGAAATTCGCGCAGAACTGCGGCCGCTGCCACACGCCTCCCGAGGGCTTCTCACCTCATATCTCACGGACAATCGTTCTTCATATGCGAGTGCGAGCGTCGCTTAGCAAGCAAGACGAAGAAGACATTCTTCACTTTCTAAATCCATGATCAGCATTGCCGTCTTCCTTTACCTACATACGCGGATGCTCACCTGGCATAAAAAACAGTCAAGTTTTCGATCTGGTCAGATAGAAGTAATCACGAAGCATCAGGATTGACAAAGGAAAGACAGTCCTATGACAACCATTGCGCACATTTGTTTGTAAGCTGGAATCGTATTTACGAATCTCCGCGATAAGGATGACGAAATGAAGATTTGTGACTACAAGCGATTTATAGACGCGCCGGTGATAGCTTTTCTCATGCTGGCGGTAGCTTTGGGTCAGGCACCCGGCACAGGCGCTATTACCGGAACAGTCTACGATTCATCCGGCTTGGTTATTTCAAGCGCAAGAGTGTCAGTCGTCAATAACTCGAACAAGGCCATCAGGTCGGCACTTACCTCTCAGTCCGGCTATTTCAGAGTGCCATTACTTGCGCCGGGAGTGTATTCGGTTACGGTCGATGCATCCGGTTTCGAGCAGAAAACAGCAAACGCGGTAAACGTTGTAGTCAGCGAGATCAGTGCAATCGAGTTTCATCTTTCCGTCGCGAAGGTAGCAACAAGCGTTCAAGTGGACCCAACGGTCGAGTTAGCGCAGACGGAAAGTTCCGCTCTTGGCCGCGCAGTGGACGGGCAGACCATCGAGACGATTCCACTTTCCAATCGCAACTACACTCAAATTCTCGCGCTCTCTCCTGGAGTGGTAGTCGGACTACCTGACGCCACGGAGCTTGGCCGGGGAACGCAGGATGTAACAGCCAATGGAAATAAGACGACGGCAAATAATATTCAATTCAACGGCGTTGACGCCAACAATCTCTCCCAGAACTCCGCCGCCAATGCGGGTGAAGAGGTGGGTGTAGCCGTACCCGCGCCAGATACGATCCAGGAGTTCAAGGTGCAGACCGGTAATTATGACGCAACCTACGGCAGAGGAACCGGCGCGAACATCGATGTAATCAGCAGAAGCGGAAGCAATCAATTTCACGGAACCGTCTGGGAGTTTCTGCGCAACAATATATTGAATGCGAATGATTTTTTTTCAAAGTTTGACGGCCAGCCACGGCCCGAGTTGAAGCAGAATCAGTTCGGCGCGGCAGTTGGCGGGCCAGTACGTCGCGATCGGACATTTTTCTTCGGGGCCTATCAAGGGCTTCGCTCGCGCAACGGAGTGGGCGATAAGGTAACGACTGTACTGCCACAGCTTACCTCGAATCGATCCGCCGCCACACTGGGGGCGCAGTTCTGCCCTTATGCAACAACTGCAGGGGGAATACAGGTGGCGTGCAATGGGTCAAACATCAACCCCGTCGCCTTGGCGTTGCTGAATTTCAAATTTACAAATGGTGACTTCGCCATTCCCAGCCCGCAAATCGACTTACCTGTTACTGATCCTACTGCGCTTCCTCTTGGAGAATCGACCTTTGCAATTCCCGCCACCTATAACGAGGATCAATACACAGCTAACATCGATCAGGTGGCTTCCAGAGATAATGAGCTATCTGGACGTTTATTTTATTCTCGCGCTCCAACCATTGAGCCATTTTCTCCCAACGCGGCAAATGTTCCGGGGTGGGGCACAAATGAACTCGACCATAATGCGATGTTAGTTCTTGCAGATACGCACGTCTTCGACTCCAACCTGGTAAACATAGCGCGCTTCGGATATATGCGGTTTGACGGAGTATCCACTGTCTCTCATCCGATCCTGGCTTCTGATCTTGGAACGCAATCTCCGACAGGAAGTTCTGGAGACACAATCCCCGCTCCGGGCATTACCATCGATGGACTATTCACAATCGGTGACGCCGGCACGCCTTCACAGTCACAGATAACAAATAGCTTTATTTGGCAGGACACGGTTTCGCTCAGCCGCGGTAAACAAACGATGCAGGCGGGCGCAGAGGCAAAGCGACATCAGGTCGAAATAAACGCGCCTTACTCAACCAGTGGGCTGCTGGACATCAGCACCTTTGACGACTTTCTCCTCGGTCAAAGCGCCGCGCAGAATGGAAGTCCGCTTGGATTAAGCAATGTTACAACGACAGATGGAAGCTCCGGACTTTTTCGGAAGGATGAGCGATATATCGATTTTGCAAGTTTTTTCCAGGACGATGTCAGAGTTATGCCCAGACTTATGGTGAACGCAGGCTTGCGCTATGAGATCTTTGGTGTTCCTTCCGACATCCACGGGCGAATGGTAACCTTCGATCCGACGATTGCCAGCCCAACAGCGCCATTAACAGGCACACTAAGCGGCTTCGTCGTTCCGTCCAACTATGAAGGAGCCATACCTCAAGGAGTTATCCAGTCACCCATACCTGGTCTTTGGCCGACAAATTACAAAGACCTATCTCCTCGCATTGGATTTTCATTGCGACTTACAGATCGTCCAACGGTGTTACTGCGAGGCGGATTCGGAATATACTTTGACCGGCTGTCAGCTGGCATGGCAGAGAGCCTGATTACTCAAGAGCCATTTTCGACTTCGCGCTACTCCTACGGCGCAGCGAACAGCGCGGCAACTCTTCAACAACCATTCAATCCGCCGCTGCCTTCTTTAACAAGCTATCCTATCTTCACTCCGCGCATTCCGGGAGGTGGTCCGAGCATCTCCGCGGTATCGCGAAAGGTGACTGATCCCTATGTCGAAGAATACAGCCTTAATACGCAGATTGCGTTCGCGCGCAACTACCTGCTGGAAGTAGGCTATGTGGGAGACCGCGGCCTTCACGAGTCGGGAAGCGTCGAGTTCAATCAGGCGCTGCTTGCCAGTCCGGTTAATCCCGTCAACGGCGCAACCACTAACTCAGCAAACAACGTTGTTCAGCGTTTGCCCTTTGCTGGAGTTTCGACTGGATCACTCAACTCTGTAACTCGATACCTCTCCAGTTATAACTCTCTACAGAGTAGTTTGACCAAACGAATGGGTTATGGATTTGAGTTTCTCGGCAGCTATACATGGTCCAAGAATCTCAATCAGACCAGCGGTTCATCGGGAAGCGATGTATACGAATTGTGGTTGCTGACTAACGACCAAACAAACCCGCGACAGGCATACGGACCAACAGACTTTGATCGCAAACAGCGAGGCGTTCTCACCCTAGTTTATAGCACGCCCCAAACGCCTAACCTGCCCGCACTGGCGCGCCATTCCTTTGCCGCATGGAAGATATCAGGGATATTTGTAGCGCAAAGCGGCACCCCGATTACCATCATCGATCAATCCGCTGGCTCGGTATATGGCAACTATCCCTTTGAGAATCGCGCTCAGCTGACTGGGTTGAATCCATCCACGTCGGGGTCGCTCTACACGCGAGTGCGAGGCGTATACCTGAACACCGCCGCCTTTACCTCGGCCCCTGAAGCAACTAATGGAACTAACCCTGGCGATACAGACTTTGGCAACAGCAGTGTCGGCATGGTGCGCGGCCCTGGGCAACACAATATCGACTTAGCGTGTGAGCGGACAATTCCGATCTTAAAGTCAGAGAGCATCCTTATAAGAGTCGAGTTATTCAACCTTGCTAACACCGCGAATTTCGCGAACCCAGACAGCACGTTCAACTCCAATCCAAATGTTTCGTCCAACTCGCCTTCCTTTGGAATTATTAGTGGCACTTCAAACAACCCGCGCATTATCCAACTTGCGCTGAAATATCAATTTTAATAAGTACCGATTGTAAGGAGGTGATCCGCGTGCCTGTAACTGATGTCAAAGAAAACAACACTGATTCTTTACTGACAATCGATCAGATACGAGCTGCGTGCGAACGATCAGAGCCGATTGTATTAGGAGATCCATCCTTTGCACGAGTCGATCTTCCGTTCAAAGAGATGTTTTATCCGCTTGGATTTCCCCTTGAAATCAAAACTAACTCGGAAGAGATACTCATTGCCATGGCGGAGAGCTGGCATGGATTTATGAAGTTATTCGACACGCCACCGTTCCGATTAAGGGTCTGTGTGCATGATGGCCAGTTTTCTGAGTGTCCCCCACGGCCTACCCACCGGGTCCAGCAACACATCGCATCAAGCGTAGCGGACAACGACAACTTCAGCATCACCGACCTATCCCAGGGCTTCTCCTCAGTCTGGCTGACGAGAGCTGCGGTTGCCCAACAAGACTATTGCCGCTATTTCTTTCTTGAAGCTGCTGCATTGGTTATGATCTGCACCTCCTACACCACGCCCATTCATGCGGCCTGTGTGGACTTGGAAGGATGCGGCGTCCTGTTATGCGGTGACTCCGGTGCGGGTAAGTCAACGCTCTCGTATGCATGCGCGCAGGCGGGATGGACCTATATTACCGATGATGCGAGTTACCTTGTAAACAGCCGCCACGATCGTCTCGTAGTCGGCAATAGTAATCAGGCCCGCTTTCGGCCCGCGTCACAGGTGTTTTTTCAGGAGCTATCAGGCAAACCCATTACCAAGCGAGGCGACGTAGGCAAACCGTCCATCGAACTAAAAACCTCAACGTTGCGAAATATCTCCACCTCACATATCTCGCGTATCAATCACATCGTGTTTTTGAACCGGCGGGAAGTGAAGCGCCAGGAGTTAGTTCCGTTTTCAACTGAAGTAGCCAGGTACGTCATGCTTCAAAGGCTATACGGCTTGCCGGAAACGATGAAGGTCCAGAGTGCGATGATCGACCGTGTGCTCAATGCCGGCGTACTCGAGCTTCGCTATTACAGCCTGGATTGGGCGATTGAAAGGCTCGGCCGGCTTGCATTGGAGGGTGAATAGTGACGACGCTTATCATTCCGGCGGCGAAGGCCCAGCGCGGCCGATGGCCGTGGCTGCCGGCGCTTGCAAATGCGCTATTAAGCAGCAAGCGATTCAGCGCAAGCTTCTGGGTCTTTTTTGCGGCGGCGTTCTTGTGGGATTTCGGTATAGGACTTTACTTTTTTCTCTTCAACCTGTTTCTTGCAAATCTTTACCACAAAGAATCCATCCTCGGCCTGGTGACTGGCGCATTGACTTTGGGTAACCTCGCCGGGTCGATTCCGATGAGTATTTTAGTCAGGCGAATTGGTTTGCGGAATGCTTTACTTACAGGATTTGTTTCGGCACCGCTTCTCTGCGTCTCAAGGACACTTGTGATTTCGCTCCCCATGCAGATGGGATTGGCGTTTTTGGCCGGCATCGCTCTCAGTTGCTGGCCTGTCTGCTTTTCGCCGGTTCTTGCGCGACTAACAACCGAGGAGAACCGCGACTTCGGATTCAGCATTGTGTTCGCGACCGGCATCGGATCAGGAACACTCGCCGGACTTGTTGCAGGTCACATTCCTAAAATGCTGAGGAGCGCGACAGGAATTAATCACATGGGGAACGACCTGCAACTCATCTTGCTGTTCGCGTGCGGAGTTGCGATGCTGGGAATTGCGCCCCTGCTCATGCTTCGCATTGGTCGTGCTCAATGTAATGAGAGACTGAACATCCGGCTGATACATCCATACCTGTTTCGATTTCTTCCGCCGTTTGTATTTTGGAGCATGGTCACAGGTTCAATAACTCCCTTCGCAGCCGTATTTCTTCAGCAGAGGCTTCGTATTTCACTTACAAATGTAGGCTTGGTATTCTCTGCATCGCAACTCGTGCAGTTTGCAGCCGTGTTGCTAGCCCCACTTTTGTTTAGAAGACTCGGAACTGTTCCCGGAATTATTACCACTCAGCTTGCCGCCGGCGCCGCGCTATTGATTCTCGCACACGCACAAAGCGCACCCGGAGCAATCGCTGCATACCTTGGCTACATGAGTGTCCAATTCATGAGCGGCCCCGGAATCTATAGCTTGTTGATGAATCAACTTCCAGAGGAGGAACGCAGCACGGCTTCGGCTGTTCAGAACATTGCCGGATCACTTTCTAACGCGGCGGCTGCTTTGTTTACCGGAAGTATGCTCATGAAGTTTGGCTATGCGAATGTATTTGGTGGAATTGCAGGAATTGCCGTGTTGGCAGCCTTGCTTATGTTGGTTTTGCTCGGTCCGGTTGACAGGCAACGCACGGCACTTTTGCAGGAAGCGGAGGCGGGTTAGTTCGTACCTTCATCTCAACCGTTCGAGAAAGTAACCTAGCGGCGAGCAATCGCTTAGGACACTGCTTTGAATTCGCTACGTTTTATCGTAATTAAAAATGCATTGGCCAACATGGTGCGCGCAAGCGGCTCGGCAATTGTGGCGCTCGTGCTGCCTCACTATCTTGCCCGCGCGCTGGATCACGATCATTTTGCTGCATGGGCGTTGATGCTCTATATTGCAGCCTATGCCAACTATCTTGACTTTGGCCTTCAGACTGCGATTGCGCGCTATCTGGCGCAAGCTATAGAACGTTGCGACGATGAGTTGCGAGACAATGTGATCAGCACGGCGTTCATGCTTCTTGCTGTAGGAGCGTTGCTTTCGCTGTTTGTCATCGGCGCAGTTCTGGTGTTTCTTCCGCATCTTTTTCAACACGCCCCCGCATCTCTCATTGGGGAACTTCGCGCCGGTACGGGGATATTGGCGCTGAGTACAGCACTGCTTCTTCCGCTGTCCACATTCACCGGAGTTCTGACGGGTCTGTGCCGCAACGAACTTTCTGCCCTAGCCATCGGAGGATCGCGTCTGGCTGGAGCGCTGCTCGTTGTTGTTGCAGTTGAATACACCCACTCTTTGGCCGTGCTGGCTACACTGATCGGCGTTTGTAATATCGCAGGCGGTCTGGCGCAATACGTTTTTGCTCGGAGACTGGCGCCATCGATGCGCATCGTGTTGAGACGGATTTCAAGTGCTGTTGCATTGCAATTAGCCCTGTATTGCAGCACGCTCACTATCTGGTCGCTTTGCATGGGTCTCGTCAGCGGGCTAGATGTGATTATTGTTGGGCATTACGATTTTCCTTCTGTAGGTGCTTACTCGGTTGCAGTTGTGCTGGTAGCTTTTTTTACAGGCGTCAACTACGCTGTCTCCGCTGCCTTGCTTGCTCCTATTGTAGTACTTCAGGAACGAGGAGAATGGCGGCAGATCCGGACTCTGATTGTCAACATAACTCGCCTGAGCAGCTTCTTCGATATAGCAATGACGCTGCTCATCTTCTTGTTCGGAGGCACGCTTCTCAAGCACTGGGTTGGCGATAGCTATGCGGTCCAGGCATTGCCGATTCTCAAAATACTTGTCATTGCAAACGCCATTCGCCTGATCGGAGCGCCTCTGTCTGCCGCGCTTGTTGCCACCAATCAGCAGCACCATGGAATCTCAGGAGCAGTGGCCGAAAGCGTCGCCAATTTAACGTTTAGCATCATTGGCGCCCTGACCCTTGGCGCAATCGGCGTGGCCTGGGGGACAATGGCCGGAGCTGTCATCAGCATCATATGGGTTTTGCTATTGACGCTCAGATGGCTGAGAATACCGATTGTCTCCCAGGCGGAGTTGCTCACGGAATGCTGTCTCCGTCCTGTCTTCTGTTTATTGCCAATGATTATATGTACAGCAGTATTCAATGATCTGCATACCACGCAATTTCGCATTCTTACAATTGTGCTGGGACTGTTTGCTACTGCAACCATGACCTGGCGCTGGGGTGAAATGCGTCGCGGTCCTGTTGTTTGCGCTGTCTGATTTAGGCAACTATACCATGCGTAGGTACGGCAAGCCGGAGGAGATCGAGAAGTGATAAACGATAAATCATGTGCTCACAAAATCGGCACGAAGCGTCTGCTCTTGCGCGGATTGATTGCCATGGCATTGGTCATGGGCTTCCGTACGTTTCAATTCTTCCCAGGTATGCTCTACGTGCAGGAAGCATGGTATATAGTTTGTTTCCTGATTGGACTTCTCGTTTATCCATTTTGGAAGATGCATACAGGGCTGCGAATTACTCGGATCGAGTTATATCTACTTCTGCTTATAGTTGTCGGCCTGATCCCAACCACTT
Source organism: uncultured Occallatibacter sp. (assembly GCA_964408275.1). Classification (GTDB taxonomy): domain Bacteria; phylum Acidobacteriota; class Terriglobia; order Terriglobales; family Acidobacteriaceae; genus Telmatobacter. Next base: position 32,895 of record CAYOYX010000001.1, on the reverse strand, counting down.
GGCAAGCACAGCAGGTCTTCGGCCAGCCGATTGTTTATGGGTTTCTTGCCCAGCGGCAGTTAGTGCTGATTGCGGCCTTGCTTTTACTGGCGAATATGCTACGTCGAGGAATGGTCATTCTGCATGACCTGGAAACCACGCTTCTCTTTCTGGCCTGGGGAACCTTCACTCTATTTCTGAGCGCACGCCTCCTTCTCAAACCTTCCGATTTTATTGCGTATGGCAAAGGCCTAGTCACCCACGCAACGGCTGGCGCTGAACCAGGCTTCAAATTCCAGCCATATTTTCTTATCTTTGGAGTGTTCTACTACGCAATTATAGGAATCCGAAGTTGCCGCTGGCGGTATTATCTTCCTGCCTCGATCCTGTTTCTACTAGCGCTGGGGGGCAGCGGCCGCGGACTTGCAGTCAGTGCGGCAGCGACACTCATCTTCTGCGTTTACCGCGCGCGTGGTCTCGGCGGGACTGTAATTGCCATTGCAAAGTTCGTTAGTCTTGCTGCTATGCTTGGCGCTGTCATCTATGTCATCGCTCCTGAAAAACTTTCTGCGCGCTTCGCAGGCTTTTCCGGCGCGTTTACAGTAGCAGTTACAGGCACCGCAACCGGAGATCCCTCGGCGAATGCACGGCTATTTGAAACTCTCGCCGCCCTTCCGTATATCCAGGAGCATCCGTTTTTTGGCAATGGAGTATTAAGTCATCAGTGGCAAGGCGGGAGCGAGACAGCGATGGGCGAATACTTCTTCGCTTCCGACATCGGTATCTTCGGAATCCTGTTTTCCTTCGGCATACTCGGCCTGCTTTTGTATGCATTTCAATATTGGATTGCGTGGCTCGCCGTCAGCAGAGTACCCGGCTTATTACACAGTCCGCTTTTGGATGCCAGCAAGGCATTCCTCTTGTTCTCCGCCTTTTATTCTCTGGAAACTGGACTGTGCGTGTGGGACGCCAGCGCGACCCTGTTTTTTGTAACTTTACTTGACGGCATTGCGGCATATGCGTTTACTCTGAATCCTCATGACAACAGGACACTGGATAAATGCCTGATTCAAAGACCTGCGTTATCAGCGTAAATTATCGCGGATCAACCGATACAGCGGCGTGTGTAAGATCGCTGCTCGCATCCACTGTTCCGGTCGAGGTGTTGATCGTGGATACGACTCCAAACGATTCTGAATTGCAGACTGCGCTGGAATTTTGCTGTGATGTAAAACTAATTCGTGCCAGCGCGAATATCGGATTTGGGCGCGGCTGCAATCTGGGGATTGAATGGGCGCTCTCGCACTCTAGCTGCGAATATTTATTTCTGCTTAATAATGATGCGCTTGTACTGCCCGACTCCATTCAACATCTTCAAGATGCGATGGCGTCCATGCCCGATATCGGAATCGTGGCGCCGCGGATCGTATTTCTCGATAATCCTTCGGCGCTGTGGTATGGTGGCGGCGAGATCGATTGGCGGAGGGCCAGTGCCTTTACCCCCGGCTACGGGCTCAATGCGCGGTCCCCGTTAGCAATGACCGAGCGGTATGTCACCTTCGCCAGCGGCTGCGCGCTTTTTGTCCGGCGTTTCGCTGCGATGAAACTTGGCGGTTTCGATCCTCGCTTCTTCATGTACGAGGAAGACACAGAGTTCTGTTTACGTGCAGCAGAGGAAGGTTTCCGTATCCGGTATGTACCGCGTTCTCTTATCCTACATCGGGTGCAGGGAAGTATACGGAATGGCTCCAGCGCGTCATCTGATTTCTGGTCTGTCGACAACGCGCGGCTGCCTTTCTACGCATTTCATGTGATGCGGAACAGAATGCTCAATGTGCATCTTCACGCCCGCGGATGTCAGTGGGTCACTGCGATGCTGTGCTTTCCAGTTATGCTGATCAGACGTTCTATTCCGTTTCTGATCGGCGGACGCATAGATGCAATTATGGCTATGTTTCGCGGGACATTCGATTCCTGGCGCGTGATGAGTGCCGAGGCCAGCCGCGATGAGACAAACCAAGAGATATCCGTTGCGATCATTGAGCCAGTTGGCGAGCACGGAGGCGTACACCACTATGACTTTGGACTATGTCGTGGGCTGCTATCCGCGGGGTGCCGTGTAAGTCTTTATACAGGCAACGAGACATTAAACCCAGCCATTCCTGGCCTTGGCTTTCACACTTTTTACCAGCGTATCTTTGGACAGGAAAACCGCTGGCTGAGAGGATTGCGCTTTGTCAGATGCACCTTCGCATCAATTCGCTATGCCGTTGCTTCCCGCGAGACAATCTGCCACTTTCATCTCTTTAACCACCTTTTCACAGACCTGACCATGATTGCGACAGCCCGATTGTTCAAAAGAAAAGTTGTTATTACCGTGCATGATGTTGATTCCCTTGCAGACAGCGAAGCGAGACGGTCACAGCTTGCAGGAAGGGTCTATCGGCTCGCGGATCGAGTTATCGCTCATAACAAAATATCAGCGGAAGAGTTAAAGAGTGTCGGTCTGCTTCCTGCAAAAATCGCGATGATCGCCCACGGCCACTATCTGGATAGCATCCAAGAAATGCCTTCCGCGTCAACAGCGAGGCGCGATCTTGCAATTGAGTTATCGGCTAAGGTAGTTATATTCTTTGGGCAAATCAAGCATTCCAAAGGTTTGGACATCTTGATCAAAGCATTGCCTCAGGTAGTTCGCGAGGTTCCTGAGGTTGTACTAATGATAGCGGGTCGGCCTTGGAAAACAGATTTCACGTACTACAACGCCCTCATATCTCAACTAAATGTAAGGGCGCACTGCCGCCTGCTCATCAGATATATTCCAGATGACAAAGTAACATCCCTTTACGCTGCGGCAGACATCACAGTGCTACCATATCGGCGCATTTATCAAAGTGGTGTGTTATTGATGGCGATGAGTTGCGGCTGTCCCGCCGTCGTGTCAGACTTGCCCGGTATGCGCGAAATAGTGACCGATGGAATCAATGGATATGTATTCGAAAATGGATCGAAAGACGAACTGGCCAGGGTGCTGACTCGCGCATTGCGAGACGAGCCGGGAAGGCGGCAAGTGGCGGCACGGGCCACCGAATATATTCGGCATCACCATGATTGGAACCAGATCGGTACAAAGACTCTTTGTGTTTATCGCGAAGTGCTTTCGCGGCAAACGAGCCACCGAGCGTAATACTTATGCGCTTCTGCGGCTGCCAGCGAGCTTGTTTGATTTTTCGTGTAGCTCTTTTCCAGGTCTAGCAGCGGCTCCAGATTGACGAGCTTCGTGAAGTTCCTCAAGGTAGGCGTCGCAGATTCGCTCCCATGAGTATCGAGTGCGAATAATCTCCCGCGCCATCATTTTGCGGTTGCCTGCATTGACTCGCAACTCATCAACGGCTTCCACTTTCGATGCTACTTCCTCGCGAGTCGACCAATATAGACCGCAATCGCCGAGCACTTCGCGATTAAAGGGATTATCGTGAGCAATAACCAGATTTGAGCAAGCCATGGCCTCAAGTAACGAAGGGTTTGTTCCGCCGACACTATGGCCGTGCAGATAGGCACAAGCAGAAATACGCAGCGTGGTCAACTTATCTTGATCGTAAACAGTTCCTAAAAACCGGATTCGGTCGCTTCTGTGACTATGGAGCAATCTTGTATACCAGTTATGATTATCAATATCTCCAAGAATCGCAAGTTGACGTGTGGACTTAGATAACTCAAATCCCTCCACAATTTCAAGTACATGGTTTTCCGGTTCTAAACGGCAGACAACAAGGTAGTAGCTACCTGGTTCAAGATTCCAATTGTTGAGTAACTCATAAGTTGGCTGGATTGATGGAATATCCGCACCATAACCTATTGTAGATACCTTTCTCAATTTCGGATACCGTTTGCACAAGTATTCGGCAATTGCGCTAGCATCCGCGATAATCCTTGTGGCGAACAGAACGCTCATGGCCTCTGCGAATGCAAGATAGGCCCGTTGCGCCCAACTCCATTTCCTGCGCTTCCATTCCAGCCCGTCAGAATTGACCAAGACCGCGGCGCCATATAGACGAGGCATCCAAGCGGCAAATCCTGCGCCGACACCAAGCATATACACTACATCGTAGCCGAGGCGCGCCTTCCATAAACACAGCACATCCCAAATTGTTTCAGAAAAACTTCCCAGTCGCGGAGACTTGACATACTTCAAAGTTATTCTTTGATAAGTTGAGTCAGGTTTAGGTAAATTGGCCGGACAGAATACGGTGACGCTTACGCCGCGTGCAACAAGATGAGTTGCCAGCTTTTCCGCAACCGTCTCGAAGCCTCCGTATTGAGCAGGAATACCTCGAGTGCCTAAAATCGCCAGCTTCATTCTCATCTCGCACCTTGATCGCGCAAGTAATGCCCTAGTCGGTGGTCAGAGCGGTAGTTTGTTCCGCGCTTGCGTCGCACTTAGAAACGCCTGCGTTGGTTTTAAACACTCTATCTTCATCCTCCAGCCCAGCCGCTGGGAGCAGTTGTTCAATTGCGGAATTGTCCCAGCGTCGGAGAACGCTCTTCACAATCAGCTTGAAATCGGAAAAGAATGTAGCGCGAGCCATGTACTCCGAGTCAAGACGGCGCTTTGCGGGAAGAATCACACTTTGATACCACGAGTCCAAATCAGGCTGCGATATTCGATCGAGCACAGTTTCTTCTCCGGCAAAAGCGATAGTTGCGGCGCCTGTGATTCCAGGCCGGCACGGAAGTACCGAGAGCCGGTGCTCACGCACCTTTGGCCTGGGACCAACAAGGCTCATATCGCCCCAAAGAACATTCATTAACTGGGGCAGTTCATCGAGCTTCCATCGCCGCAGAAATAAACCTATCGGCGTAAAACGCTGATTGCTTTCTGTAGTGACGAGTTGGTGTACGATGTCTGTCGAGTGAACGATAGTTCGGAACTTCACGATAATAAAGCTCCGGCCGTAACGCCCCATTCTTCTTTGTAGAAAAAAAGCCGGTCCGGTTGAAGTGAGGCGCACAGCCAACGTAATCGCAAGACATATCGGAATTAGCAAGGGCAGGAGTGGAATAACGCAAACACAGTCGAAGAGACGCTTGACACGCGACCGCGACCAAGAGCTCAACTTCATTCCGCGCATAGCTGGCGCAGGAAGGAGGGTCGGCGCAAGTATGCAATCAGATGCCAATCCTTCGATCCAGTGGGCGCTTCTGCAATAACTGCACTCGGTTGGCAGTTCCATGGCGGTACCTTCGAGAGTTGATGCAAACCGCATATCGACCATCAAAGTTAACCTCCAGAGACTAACGACTAAAAAGACAATATCAAAGTCATTTCCGCTAAATGTCATAGTATTGTCAAACAATTGTTAGATGGTAGATATTTCAATCCATATCTGCCTATGATGATTCAGTCGGAAGTATTGGAAGGTTACATTTATGCTGTCTGTTATGCGCGGAGTAAGAATGCAAAGTATATTGCCACAGGTAATCCATGCCGGACTTAAACACGAATTAGATAACCGCCGCGCAGAGTTTCGCGCGTACGAGGAGCCTATGGAAATCGCCACTGCAATATGGATGCGCTCACGAACTACAGCGACAGTTTGTACGGCAAGGAAGATATGGATACTTATTTTGATGTTACTACTTGCTGGAGTTTCTTACGCACAGTTGTCTTCGCAAACCGGCAGCTCGCGAACGGAGCAGCAGGATTTGAACGGACAGAGCTGTGCCGATCCTCTGCTGGCAAGTACACCTGAGTGTTCGTCTCTCACTCAACAAGAATCCACCCCGCTTTCTCCATTGCAAATGCGTTCAGTGATGCAGGACGAGTACAGAGGCGAACCGGGATCGCAGAGTGTCATTTATTCGGATATTGAGCAACTGGCGTCGCAGCCTAACTCGCACGGTCAAACGCAACGGGCGCCGCTTCCGCCAGAGCCCCTTACCGAGTTCCAAAGATTTATCGCCGCCACTGTCAATCAAGTTCTGCCGATTTACGGAAGGGGTCTTTTCGAACGCGTGCCTTCCACTTTTGCCCCGCTTGATCTTACTCCGGTCCCGCCGGATTTCATAGCTGGACCAGGCGACGAACTGCGTATCCGGGTTTGGGGGCAGATAAATTTTCAGAGTAACCTGCGGGTCGACCGCTCAGGTGAGATATTCCTTCCGCAGATAGGCTTGGTGCATGTGGGGGGCCTGCACTTTTCGGAACTTGAACCGCACATGCGCGCAGCAATCGGGCGCGTCTATCATAATTTTGATCTGACCGTCGATGTAGGTCAGATTCGCGCTATTCAGATATATGTGTCCGGGCAGGCGCGTCGCCCCGGCGTCTACACGGTTAGTTCGCTCAGTACGCTGGTCGATGCGCTCTTTGCCAGCGGCGGGCCTTCTGTCCAAGGCTCGATGCGTCACATTCAGTTACGACGCAGAAGCGCAGTTGTTACTGAATTCGATTTATATCGCCTACTCATCGGAGGGGATACGTCTTCAGACGCAACGCTTCAGTCCGGAGATGTTATTTTTATTCCGGCGGCAGGCCCCCAGGTTGCTATTACCGGCAGCGTTCGGAATCCCGCGATTTACGAATTGCTTCAGAATGAGTCACTCGGCGATGCGATCGCCAATGCCGGTGGCGTTTCCTCGGTTGCCTCGGAGTCGCGCGTCTCGGTCGAGCGCACTGCGGACCATCGCGACCGGCACGTCTTGGAGGTAGCCTTTGATCCGAACGGCATGGCAACTCCGCTGACCGACGGCGACCTGATTCGCGTCTATTCCATCGTTCCTATTTATCGGGAAACGGTTTTTCTAAAAGGCAACACAGCCAATCCGGGTCGATTTGCGTGGCGCCCAGGTATGCGCATCAGCGATCTTATTCCTGAAAAGGAGGCGCTGATCACAAGGGACTATTGGTGGAAGCTGGCGCAGCTTGGATTGCCCGCGCAGGAATTTGCGGCTACGCCGAACTACGACCGTATGCGCCAGCCTTCCGGAAACAATGCCATCAATATTCGATCTCCCAGCCAGGAGAGTATCAATGTTCCGGAACAAGAAGCAATAGGTATTGCTGAACAAGAGGGGATCAACATTCAGGAACAAGAGGGGATCGTTATACCGGAGCAAGAGGGGCTACAACAGAATCAGACCGGAGTGCAGCAGAACGTGCCTCCATTGCGCCGGAGCGAGAATCTGAATGCTGAACAGCGAGCGCGGAGCGCTTCATTGGCTTCTGCGCAGGCGACATTCGATTCCCGGAAGGCAGGCTTGGAGCATATGCCTGAATTCAGCACGCCGGCTCCGGAGATCGATTGGGACTATGCCGTCATCGAGCGTCTGGACACGCAGACACTGAAGACCATACTCATCCCATTTGACCTGGGCGCAGTCGTATTGCGCCATGACACTTCTCAGGATCTAACGCTGAATCCGGGAGACGTGGTCTCAATCTTCTCGGAGGCGAATATACAAGTTCCTATCGCGCACCAGACCAAGACGGTAATCCTCGACGGCGAGTTTGCCCACGCCGGTGCGTATACGGCACTGCCCGGAGAAACGCTGCGTCATCTTGTCGAGCGTGCCGGCGGACTCACGCCCAATGCATATCTCTACGGCTCGGAATTTACCCGCAAATCAACGCGTGCTGTGCAACAGACTCGAATCGACGAATACGTACAGAGCCTCAGCGCGCGGATGGCGCGGGGCAACCTGTCCTTCGCATCTTCTTTAGCAAGCTCCGCGCAGGATGCGGCCAGTGGTGTGGCAGCGCAGTCCAGCGAGCGCGAGCTGCTAGCAAACCTGAGACAGATTCGCGCTACCGGCCGCATCGTGCTAGAGATCAAACCGGACGATAGCGGCTCGGCAAATCTCCCTGAAATTCCATTGGAAGATGGGGACCGCTTCGCTGTTCCGCCGATCCCCTCCAGTGTGAATGTAGTCGGCGCAGTGTTGGATCAGAATTCATTTTTGTATGAGCATCCTAGAAGGGCCAGTACTTATCTGCGACTCGCCGGCGGACCCAGCAAGGATGCCGATCGGGGCCGTGAGTTCATCATTCGCGCCGATGGCGAAGTAGTGAGCCGCGACAGGAAAAAGACACTCTGGGGAGAAAATGAGTTTGGCAGTTTGCGCATCAATCCTGGCGACACAATTGTTGTTCCGGAAAAGACCTTCAAGCCGTCCGCGTTGCGCGGCGTACTCGACTGGTCGCAAATGTTCTCGCAACTTGCGTTGGGAGCGGCAGCGTTAAGCGTAATTCAATAACGGCAAACGTTCCGGTTTCAAATCTGGCAGGTGCTCATGACGACTACTACATCGCCTCGCGAACTAATTGAGCCGGTCGGTTCTCTCTCCATGCTGGAATCCTCTGGGTTCGCTCCAAAGCCGAGCGACGAAATTGCTCTGCTAGATATGCTGATTGTGGTTGCCGAGAACAAACGCATGGTCCTGCTGGTCACCGCGGGATTCGTAATCATAGCGATACTTGCTTCATTCATTCTCCCCCAGCGCTTCACGGCCACAATCACCATGCTGCCACCGCAGCAGAATTCTTCGGCAAGCGCCGCGCTGGCATCACAACTGGGCGCCATGAGCGGTATGGCCGCGTTGGCCGGGGGGAGCTTCGGCTTCAGAAGCCCCAACGAGCTGTATGTTTCGATGCTCAAAAGTCGCACGGTGGAGAGCGCCATGGTACAACGCTTTGGGCTTATGCAGGAGTACCACAAGCGCTATGAATCCGATGCGCGCAAGGCGTTTGAAAGACATACTGAAGTGAGCGGCAATGGTAAGGACGGCCTGATTCACATCTCCGTTTGGGATCACGATCCGCGCCGCGCCGCCGATCTTGCCAACGGCTATATTGACCAGTTTCGGAATCTCTCGCAGCATCTCGCCATCACAGAGGCCTCCCAGCGCAGATTCTTCTTCGAGCAGGAACTCGAGCACGCCAGGAACAACCTGACAAATGCCGAGCAAGCCCTCCAACAAACAGAGCAGACTTCGGGAGTGATCCAGTTAGACAGCCAAGCGCGCGCATTGATCGAGTCCGGCGCCGCGCTTCGTGCGCAGATTACAGCGAGAGAAGTGCAGATTCAGGGAATGGAGACGTACGCAACAGGGGAAAATGCGAAGTTAGTGCAGGCGCGGCGAGAATTGGAGAGCTTGCGCGCTCAGTTGGTCAAGCTGGGCGGTTCGGAAGACAATGCGAACGGCGATATTATTGTGCCCAAAGGTAAGATCACTGAAGCCGGTCTCGATTACATCCGCAAACTGCGCGATGTCAAGTACTGCGAGGCAATCTTCGAGGTTCTTTTGAGACAATTCGAGATGGCCAAGCTCGATGAAGCAAAGCAAGGTTCGCTAGTTCAGGTCGTCGATCCAGCCGTTCCTCCAGATAAGCGATCTTTCCCCAAGCGCGTCATTCTTGTTCTGCTGGCTTCGGCGTTAGGATTACTCGTCGGAGTTCTGAGCGCCTTTGCGTCCTCCGGCCTCCAACACATGCAAGATGTTGCCGAGACCGCTGGCAAGCTCAAGCATCTCAGAAGCGCTCTGTCGTTCTTCAATTAAGATGCCCTGAGCGCCACTTATAAGTTGAATTTCAGCGCCCCTTGCATAATATGTGGAGGAGAAGAACTAATGGTCCGGCCGTGTGCCCCATTCATCCACAGTTTTATCGTGGATAAGTGGGAACCACGAAACTCGAAAGTACGTGTTTTTCCAAAGGCTTCGAATCTGGCCGTGATCACTGGCCCGCCGCCCACTCGTCGCAATAAAGCTGTCGATGAATGGAGCACAGCTTTCTATCCTGCCTTATCATCGAAGAGGGTAAAATCGAGGGCCACCTGCCTAGGTCGAGGTAGATAATCCTACGGAGGAAGAGTATGCATCAACAAGTGTTTATCGGATGCTTGATCATTGCAGTTGCTGCGGCAGCGATTGAATGCGAATCACAAACGTCGTCTTCTTCCGTAGATAAATCGTATGAGTCTATTCAAGGTGGGAATCAGCGCCGGAATCCTGAAGCCCAAAACCGCCTTGTCAGGGAATTTTCGGTCGCGCTTTCGCGAATCTCGGCGGCAAAAGATGGTTCAAATGATGAAGATAGTGCGGCCAGAAATTTAGAGGTTCTCGCTTCGCAAATTGATCTGAATCTGGTTGATGATAAAACAGTCAGTGAATGGGTTGGGGAATTGCTCAGATTGCTTGACAGGAGATTCTCTTATGCGCGTCTTGTTACAATAAGCGTAATTAGTGATACTGGACCACGTGCTCATTCGGCACTTCCTAGATTATATCGAATGTTAGAGATAGACGAGGGAAAGAGTTGCATGGATGTTACCGCGACTTTGGAAGCAGTCTATCTTCGGATGGCAATACCACGAATTGGAGGCGAAGATTTATCTCCAATGATTTGTGATGGTGGGAAGCCATTCCATTTTTCCGATATTCATAAGAAGTGATTTCGATGCATTTTGGCGGGTGGCCACTGTCATAAAATAACCAAGAAGCGCTGTGCCCCATACATCCACAGTTTTATCGTGGATGAGTGGGAACCACGAGCCTCAACCCGCGTTTTTCTGACCACTGTTCACTGACAATTGTCCGCTGTCGAACCACGAACCCATGCGCGAAGCGCGTCCGCCTGGACGGCCAATCCTTTGCATATTATTTCCAGCATCCTGCTACACTGAAATCGGGCTTTCCTCTTGGAGAGTCAGTTCACAACGAGGAGAAGGGTACCCACCCCCTACCCCCCCTCCTATATTTTCAAAACCTTGCCAGTAATTATTTAGTTAACTGTGCTACGGTGCAAGACGGGAGCGGTTTACAATCTGAGCCATAAGCGTCAGTTACTGGATCGCCTGCACAGTGACCCTTTTTGCGGCGCATATGCGGAATTACCGGCGCGAAATGCTCCGCAGATAATGTCAATAACCTCTCTGGCGCTTGAAGAAAGTTGCGTCCTCGAAGTAAGGCTTGGTGAGGTCTTCCAGTTTAGCCATTTCTGCGGGAGTGAAGGGCTTGAAGTCGCGGGCGATGCGCACGTTTTCCTCCAGTTGGGGGATGGTCTTGACGCCCACAATCAAGGCGCTCACAGGAAGCGAGAGCACGTATCCCATCGCCTGATCCATGGTTGCAATGCCATCCGGCTTGAAGATATTGCCCAGCGCAGGAACCTTCATGCCGATGATGCCCAATTTCTTCTCGACGGCGGCGGGCAAAAGGTTCTTGATAAACGAAGTTTCATTGTCGGCCCCGTTCAGGTGTACGTCAGCCGCATTCAAAGCCATCAGAATGGTGTCGAAGTTAAACCGTCCAATCGCATCCTTCAACACAAATGGGTTGCGATGTCCGGTGATGCCGATAAAGCGGGTAATCTTTTCGTCGCGCGCCTTCTGGAAGGCCTTCAACGCGCCATCAGGCGCGAAGATTTTCTCAACATCTTGGCTGGTGCGGACATTGTGCATCTGCCAGCAATTGAGATGGTCGGTTTTGAGACGTTTCAGCGATTCATCCAACTGGCGCATGGCGCCGTCATATGTGCGCTGGTCGGACTTTGTCGCCAGATAGATGCTGTTGCGGCGCGCCCCCAGCGCCTCGCCGTAGTAGGTTTCGCTGGAACCGTTGCCATACCACCAGGCTGTGTCAAGGTAATTCATCCCAAGATCGATGGCGCGATTGATGATCGCGACAGCCTCATCGTCATGGCCGGGAATCTCCAGCAATCCCTGCCCGCCGAGGCCAAAGGGGAAAACGCTGACTCCAGTCAGGCCGAGAGGCCGCGTCGGCAGAGCCTTCGCCTGCTTGCTCTTGGCAAAGACATTCATGGGTTGGAGTACAGCCGATGCGCCAGCCGCAACCGCGCCAGCCGTGGCGGCGCGAAGAAGCTCTCTTCGGGAGATAGGGTTTTCCTGACTCATAGATTCCTCCTCAGGGTATTTACTGCAAGGCGATGCTCGGGTAACTTGCGATTTCTTAGCCACGTATCCAATTGCCGTCGATCCGGCGCCATATTGCAGGGTTAGGCGGGGTCTCCCGGAGTACGGCGGGGAGTCGATCATAGCGCACATTGTCATAGCAATGCAAGACGGCAAAGCGCATCAGCGAGGCCGGAATTCCGACCGCCGTAAAGCCAGGATGCCCGGTCGCGGGATACGGTCCGCCGTGATTCATCGCCGGACTTAGCGCCACTCCCGTCGGCATCTTGTCATTCAACAGCCGCCCAACTTTGAATCGCAGATCAGCGGCAACATCCGTGTAGATGGCATCATCCGCGCCCGCCGTGCTGGAGTAGATGCAGCCGGTCAGATTTCCTTCGAGCGCCGCGATCACCTGCCGCAACTGAGCAATGTCCAGAGCCGTTACCACCATTGTTGAATTGCCGAAGGCTTCAATCTGCAGACTCTCCGGTTCAGCCAGGAACTGCGCGGCTGTTGCGCGCAACAGAGTGTTCTTGTACCGGCAGCCCGCGCCATCCGCCCGCGCTGCGCCCGTCACCAAAGTGGCTCCTGAGTGGATCAGCACGTGGACGTTTTCATCCAGGCTCTTCAGTCCGCCGGAGGAAAGTAACGGAGCCGGCGCGCGCTCATCGAGGATCGCAGCAAGCTTAGTAATCAGCCGCTCGGTAGCCTCGCTCGCGATCATGAGAATCAGATTCGGGCTGGTGCAGAATTGGCCGCTTCCGGCCAGACAGCTATCCGCCAATTCCGTCGCGAGCTGCTCTCCGCGCTCCGCCAGCGCACCCGGCAGCAGAATGACGGGATTGAGGCTCGACATCTCAAGGTAAACCGGCTTGCCCGCCGCCTCTGCCGCGGCCTTCAAACGCATCCCGGCGGCACGGCTGCCGGTAAAGCTCACTGCGCCAACGCGCGGATCGCTCACCAGCCGCAGGCCATCCTCCTTGCCGGTGCGATAGATCATTTGCAGCGTCGCAGGCGGCAGCCCAACCTCGGCGGAGGCCGCAACCGCGCATTCCGCCAGCAGCTTGCTGGTACCCGCGTGGAGAGGATTGGCCTTGGCGATCACCGGGTTTCCCGTTGCGATTGCCGCTGTCAAGTCGCCGCCGGAGATGCCATTGAATGCGAAGGGAAAGTTATTAGGTCCGAAGATCACCACCGGACCGATGGGCGCGTAGTGGGAGCGGATATTCGCTTTGGTGTCGATCACCGCGTTGGTCCACGATCCCTCGCGCGCGGCAGCCGCTCCCTGTCGCAACTGCGTCGTGGTCCGCGGCAGTTCCACATCTCTGAGCCGCGGCACGGCGGCCAGCCCGGTCTCCGCATTGGCCATGCTCACGATCGCGGCTGCGTTCTCCTCGATCTTCTTCGCAAACAGATCGAGGAACTCCGCGAGCTTCTCCGCGCTCACGCTCCGCAACTCCCTGGCCACAGCGGCGGCGGCCTCCAGCGCATCATCGCAATCCTGCCATGCGCTTACCGGATACTCACCGTCAAGCACTTCGCCGGTTGCGGGATTCATCGTGCGAAAGATTGAAACTGCCCTCGCGTTGCGCCATTCGCCGCCAATCAATACCTTCTCGACTGCCATCATCTCTCCTTGTTGAAGCATCTACTTTGCGCGAAGAGGCTCGATCACCGACGCCATATCCTCATCGCCGAAGCCTTTGGCCACCGCATTTTCAAAAAGCTCCCGCGCCGTCTCCGCGGTCTTCAAATCAACATTGCAAAGCGCCGCTTCAGCGTGCGCGTACTTCAGATCTTTCGTCATCAGCTTGAGCAGAAAATTCACCGCGTAGTTGTGATTCACCATCCGCTCCGAGATCGCTCCCAGCAGCGGACTTCCCGGCGCGCCCGACTTCAAGATGGTAAGAGCCTTCGCGCGATCCAGCCCGCTGCGCTCAATCCAGGCCAGCCCCTCCGCCAACGACGCTACCTGAACCCCGCAAAGAAAATTATTGATCAACTTCATCTTTGCTCCGCTGCCCACCGGCCCCAGATGAACAATCTCGCTGCTCATCGCCTTCAGCACCGGCGTGGCGGCGCTGAACGCCCGTTCATTTCCGCCCACAAGAAAGGTCAGCTTGCCGGTCGCGGCCTGCGTGCGGCTGCCCGTAACCGGAGCATCCAAAAACTCCGTTCCATGCCGCGCCGCAAGTTGCGCAAGCTCCGCGATCCACGCCGGACTCACGGTACTCGATTCAATCAGAATCGCGCCCGATTCCGCGCCTTCGAGCGCGCCGTTCTTCCCCGTCCATATCTCACGCGATGCTGTATCATCGGCCAGCATTCCGATCACGAACCCCGCGCCTTTGGCCGCCGCAGTCGGTGTTGCCGCCAGCATCGCGCCCTCACTCACCAGCGCCTGCGCCTTTGCCGCGGTGCGGTTATAGACTGTCAGCGAAAATCCCGCCTTCAGCAGATTCGCCGCCATGCCGGAACCCATTGTGCCCAACCCGAGTATCGCCACCTTCTTATTCATGAAATTATTTCTCCTCTTCGCTGGCGATCATGCCAGCGAACGCACCGTTATCAATCGATCCGCAGCTTTGTTTTCCGCGCTGACAGGATTGCGCAGCGCGCGTCCGAAGCCTTCAAAGCGCACCTCCATCCAATCTCCATCGCGCAACTGAATGCCGTCGCCAAAGCTGAGCGAGTGAGCGCCGAAGAAATGAATATGCACGTCTCCGGGCTGGCGATGGCCGGCAAACTTGAAGTGATGATGCTCGATATTTGCGAGGCTATGACACATATTCGCTTCGCCGGTCTCCACCGCCTTCCGCCAGACCGTCTCCGCGCCGCGCTGTATGCGCGCCTCTCCCGCCACTGCCTGAAACTCCGCGTCGATCACCAGTTCCGGTCCAACGCTGCACACGCGCAACTTCGATCCGGCAAGGTTGAGATAGTTGCGCTTCTCGAATTGGTGATCAGAGAATTCATTGCCGGCAGCCATGCCGATGCGGCATGGAGCGCCGTGCGCGTCAATGATGTAGATGCCGGCGACCTCGGCCTCCTCGCCTCCATCTTCCCCATGCGCCGGGATCGACAGCGGCTCAAACGGCCTGCGCACAATAAAGCCATTGCCCTTGTAGAACCACTCCGGCGCAATTCCAATCTCGCCCTGCGCTGGACGCCCACGCTCGACACCCCACTGAAACATCCGCATACTGTCCGTCACCGGCATAGCCTCGGCTTGCTTGGCGGCGTGCATGGCCTGCCGATCTTTTGCGCTTCCTAAATGAGTCAGCCCGGTTCCCGTGACCAGCAAACGCGAAGGCTCTCCCGGCACATCGATCGGCGATAGCAGTTTCCACTCCGAGTTGCCTGCGTAGATCGCGTCGTACTCCAGTACCTCCTCATGAGCCAGCGCCAGCGCCAACTCGCTCAGCTTGCCGCCGCTCTTCAGGCAGCGCTTGACCAGCTCATACACACTCTCGACTTCCGTGAGGCACCGAAGGCGCGGCTCCTCCACGAGAGCGACCCTGCGCGACGCGCCGTTGCCAATTTGAACCAGATGAATCATGGCTTCTGCATCCCTCATTCGATAATCTTGAAGCGCTTGAGCGATTCTTCATTGACCGTCAGGCCAAGCCCCGGAGTATTCTCATCGAGATCGATGTATCCATCCACGGGGATTGGCTCGCCGTCAAAGATATACCAGAACAACTCGTTCCCAACTTCGACATCGACCTTGGGAAAGAACTCCGCCATCGGCGAATTCAGGCTGGCCATGACGACGTGATAGTTATGCATCTGCCCCGCGTGCGGAATCACCGGAACCTGATACGCCTCGGCCATTGCGGTAATCTTGCGCGCCTGGCTGATTCCTCCCACGCGGTTGGTGTCGAATTGAATGTAGTCCAGCGCATTCGCCTCCAGCAGGTCGCGGAATCCAAAGACCGTGAACTCGTGCTCGCCGCCGGCAATCGGCACACGGCCATAAGCCTTCAGCTCCTTGTAGCCGCGCGCGTCGTCGGGAATCACTGGCTCTTCCAGCCAGCGTAGATTGAAGGGCTCCAGCAGCGGCAGCATCCGCTTGGCATAGTCGAGCGTCCAGCCCATGTACGCGTCCGCCATCACATCGACGCCGTCGCCCACTACCTCGCGAACCGCGCGCACCAACTCGATATTGCGCTGCATTCCCTCCGCGCCATCCACCGGACCCCAGCCAAAACGCAGCTTCATTGCCTTGTAGCCTTCGTCCTTGTAGCGCTGCGCCTCCACGCGCAGTTCATCCAGCGGCATACTGTAAAGGCGGCTGGCATACACCGGAATGCGCTTCTTCGTGCGTCCTCCCAACAATCGATAGACGGGCTGCTTGGCGGATTTTCCCAGAATATCCCAGAGCGCAATATCGACCGCGCTGATCGCCGTCATGCCAACGCCCTTGCGTCCGAAGGCCATCGTCCGCCGGTACATCTGCTGCCACAGAAATTCAATATCCCACGGGTCCGCCCCAATCAGCAGCGGCTTCAGGTAGGTGTCGATGCAGGCCTTGGTCACCAGCGGCGACAATGCCGCGTCGCCCAGCCCAACCAGGCCGTTATCCGTGAATATCTCCACCAGCACCCATCCGTGAAACGCGAAATTTCCCATCGATGCTTCGCGAAACATCACCAGGTCCATAGGATTGGTGCAAAAGTGTGGAGGCAGCGGAGTGGTCTTGCCCTCCCATTGAACGACGCGTGTGCGTACTTCAGTAATCTTCATGCTTGGCTCGCTTTCAGAAACATTTTGTAAGGCTGAAACTTGCCCCCCAGCAGCAGAATGGCAAGAAACCCGATAATGTGAAAACTCCCTACTACAAAAAATAGCGTCCCATATCCAAACCCATGACTCAGCATAAATCCTGCGACCACGCCGAAGATCGCGCCGCCAATCGCGCCGCCAAATCCCACCATCCCCGAGACCGTGCCCACCGTGGAAAGTGGAAAGAGGTCCGCAGGCAGAGTCATAATCAAGCCAGACCAGGACTGCTGGCAGAAGAATGCAACGCTGAAGAGCGCCAACGCCCAGCCCACCGGCACGTGCGGCACCAGCATCACCACCGGCATCAACAACGCGCTCAGGCCAAGCACAAACTTTCTTGAGAAATCCAACGACCGCCCCCGGTTCAGCAGCGAACTCGACAGCCAGCCACCAAGAAAGCTGCCCGCACCGGAGGCCGCGTAGGGAATCCACGCGTAGTAGCTCACCTGCTTCACGTCGAAGCCGCGCACATCATACAGATACTTCGGCAGCCAGAAGAGATAAAAGTACCACGCCGAGTCACTCATAAACTTGGCGAAGACCAGCACCTGAACCTTGCGAACGCCAAGCAGTTCCAGCAATGAGAACTCCGGCGCACTTTGCGGCGCAGCCGTGTTGTCGCCGCTGCCGTCGCGGTACGACGCAAACCACCACACCACCCAGGCCAGCCCCGTTGCCCCGGCGGCAAAGAAGACCATCCGCCATCCGCTCACCAGTAGCACCACGCCAATCAGCGGCGGAGCCAGCACCGATCCCACTGCCGTTCCAGCGTTGATAATCCCCATCGCCGTCGAACGCTTCTCCAGCGGAATCCACTCCGCCACAACCCTGGTTGCCGCGGGAAAGCCTCCGCCCTCGCCCATCCCCAGCAGGCAGAGGCCCGCAAGCAGAAAGCCGAAGTTCATGGCGAGGCCTTGCAGAGCGCAGGCAGCCGACCACCACAGCATAATCAGCGTGAATCCGCGGCGCGTCCCCAGCAAATCCAGAAGACGGCCCCCGCCCGCATACATCAGCGCGTAGGGAATCAGAAACGCAAACTGCAGCCACGAAAACTGCTGATGGCTCAGCGGGATCGTGCGCTCGATCGCCGAAATCGCCACAGGCAGCGTCTGCCGGTCAAAGTAGCTGATGGCAATCGCCGCCGTCACCAGCGCGACAAAATACCACTGCTTTCCCATCGCTTGTGGTTGATTGGTTTGCTTCGCTTCTATCAATAGCGCCGCCGCCTCGGCATAGACTCTCTTTCAATTTACATTGCGGGTCTTCGACTAGGAAAGCGCCGGATAATGAAGTTGCCTTTTCTTTGCCTAATTCAATTCGGACGCATTCAGGCGGGGATTTCGAAATAGTAGGCATATGCGCAAAAAATTTGCTTCAAGCTGAAACGATTTCATATGACCACGCACTATACATTGTACGGCGATTAAGAGTTACTGTGCGGCGCGACCTGTATGACCCATCACGCATTGCGCAATCAAATGTATTCCGTGCAAATCGAAGCGCCGGTTGCGCCTTGTTTGCTCACAAGATTGAACTGGTTTCACAAACCCTGAGGTTACGGCGATGGCTTCCCGACACGATTTGAGTTCATTTTCAAGTGATACTCTGGCCGTCAATTTGATCTTTACCCTGGCTGGCTTGCCAGCCGTTCACCAGCTAATGGCATTGACTGGCCCTCCCCAGAAGCAGACGGAGTCCGTTTCACAAAGCGGGTTCCGTCTGCGGCCACTAGAGAATGGAGCGGATTCAAAATGATCACACTCAAAAGTATGACGCTCTTCACTTCGTTGCCTCCTGCGTTTTGGTTAAGCAACAGCCCGGTAGGATTTCTTATTCAATGGCTGGCGCTTTCGGTCGCGGCGTGTTTGCTGAAAAAGGGAACACATAGAGGGCAAAATCTTCTCCACGCGCCTATTTTTTCCGAATCTTATTTTGGATGAAGTGATCCGTGGAGTGTAAATGCGAGGCGACAGAATATGACAATGGTTGATCTCACCAAGAAAACACCGTGGCTGGTCGTGTCGTTGCCTTTGCTGGCATGGCTATTGCTGCTTTAAGCCCACTTTCGAGTTGTGGCGTCAGTGCGAGGGGCAAATTCCCGCCTGTCGGGGCGGAAATTGATCGATGTGAACCCTCCGCAATGTTATACTTAGCTCCATTCGGCAGGGTGGAGTCTAATTTGGAGTTTTCCTCTTTCGACGCAAATTACGTCAGTAACCTCTGTGCGGGCAACCCCCAGACGCAGCAACACTTTGTCGATTATTTTTCTCAACTTCTACGGCTGAAACTGCGCTCCCGGCTGAGTTCTCCTCATGCTATCGAAGATGTTTGTCAGGAGACTTTCGCGCGGGTTTTTTCGGTGTTGCGCAAAGACGGCGGCCTGCGCCAGCCGGAGAGGCTCGGGGCATTTGTCAATGTAGTTTGCAATCACGTGCTCAGTGAGCATTACCGTTCCAGCAGCGGCAGCGAGTCGCTGGATGCCGAAGGGCAGCCAGAGTTGCACGATAAGGGTGCCAGCGCTCTGGAGATCGCGGCAGCACGTCAGATTAAGGAAAAAGTCCGGGAGATTCTACTCAACCTGGAGCCGCGAGACCGCTCCTTGCTGAAGGCTGTTTTTCTTGACGAACGCGACCGCGACGAGGTCTGCCGGGAATTTGGCGTGGATCGCGACTATCTGCGGGTTTTGCTGCATCGGGCCAAGCAGGAATTCAAGAACGAGTACGTGAAGCGCATGGGCAGTCAAATCATGCTGGGCGCGAATATATGAAAATTGTGTAACGATTTGCCAGTCAAAGCCACTACTGGATGTTGGACAACATTGGTGAAAACGATGATGGAACATAACGAAGCAATGCAACAGATGGCCGCGGAGCGTTATCTTCTGAATGAACTGACGCCTGAAGATCGAGATGCCTTTGAAGAGCACCTATTTGTGTGCCCGGATTGCGCTCTTGATCTTCGAGCCGGAGTTGCATTTGTGACGGAGGCAAAGGCCCAGTTGCCGGATCTGACGCGCGCCACACCGGCCCCAGCGCCATTTCGGTCGAGCCAGTCAAATGTGAAGCGCGGGTGGCGGTTCACTTGGCTTCAACCGGCCTTTGCCGCGCCTGTCTTCGCTACACTGCTGATGGTCATCGGCTACCAGAATCTGGTGACTTATCCGAGGCTGCGAGCAGCTGCCGATCAGCCGCGACTTCTTCCCTGGACACCGCTGCATGGAGCCACTCGCGGCGCGGCTCACATGATTATTGATGCCGACCGCAGACACGGAGTCGTGCTGCCGATCGATCTTCCCGAACAAACCAGCACGGGCGCTTACACGACCTATGGCGTCGACCTCAACGATCCGCAAGGAAAGATGGTCTGGACGGGCGCCTCATTTGCCCCCAGCGACGATGGAAGCGGCGGCCAGAGGCTCTCGCTGATGATACCTGGAGCTATATTGCGCAGCGGCACTTATACGATCATGATCTCGGGCATCGCGGCTGATGGAAATCGCGTAAAAATCGATCAATATGCCTTCGATCTTCGCGTTACTGATTGACACTTTAGACATCGGGATCATAGAATCTCCCAAAGTGCAATCAGGAAAGGTGTTTCCCCAATGTCTGATGCAACCAAAAGAACTCACATTTACTCCGCTGAGGCAAAAGTACTCTCCGGCCATCTGAAGCTTCCGATCTCCCAGCGGATTGATCCTCAGGCCCACTCCCATCTAGCCCCAGAGGGCGGGTACTTCACCCAGCGCTCAAAAGGTTTCACGTTGGAGTCAGTCATATCCTTCCGTTCCGGATACACGCATGTCGCGGGCAACCGCAGCCTCAAGGACTGCCAGGGCTGGGACACACTGACCACTACGGTCGTCGAAGGACTCAATGTTCTGGAGGTGGTGACGGCGGATCGCGTTGTTGGCCAGATGATCACCTCGCACCCCCTTGAAGGCTATGTGCCCTGGGTCTCTTTTCTCGGCACGCACTTCGAGAATCTGCGCATCCAGGGGCAGCCGATAGAATTTGATATGGATCACAATATCATTGGACCCAAGCCCGGCAATGACGCGCCCTACCACAAGGATGAGGGCTTTATGCGCCGCGTCAACGCTCAATATGACCGCATTCGCAAACACAAGGAGCTGCCTCTGGCGCTCCAGGAACGATACAATTATCTTTCCTCCAATCTCGGCGCATCGGATACGGTTGAATGTTCATTGGTCAACGAGGCTGCCGGAAGGGTACCGGGGAGAATCTTCGGGAATGTGATTACGATTCCCGGCTTTGGGGTCATCACGCTGGGCAGGGTGACTGTGAAGCACGAGGATCTGGATGTAAAGACGAAGGTTCCCAAAAAGACCACCGTCCATCTCACCATGATCGATCTCAAGCTGGGCTGCCCCATCCAGGGAAGCGGGTCGTTTGGAGATGGCAGCTCTAACGGCACCAGCGAACCATAAATCCTTATTGTGAATCAGCTCTGAGCAGGAAGGACATTACTTGTTCAACTGGCTCACTATGTTTTCCGTATTTTACTGAAGAGTAATTTCGCATCAACGCGCTACTGCACAGGCATTTTTCTGTAGCTCCTTGTAGAGCTCCTGCAGCAGCATGAATGTATGCTGGAAATATGTACAATTCCAGCAACATCCGGTCCAAATATATCCAGCTCGCATGGATCGTATTATTCTTGTTTTTTATTCCGCTGGAAGATGCGCATCCTGGCAGCGCCCAGGCACAGTATGACCACGCATGGAGGCTTTTTCAACATGGCAACCTGGCGGATAGCCAGCGGGAGGCCGAAGAAGGTTATAAACAATTTCAAGCTGCTAACTCCGAATGGTCAGCTAAATTTCAACTCCTCGAAGCCGAGGTTATGTTATGGCGCGGAATGTATAACGACGCCTTGCGTATCCTCGCCGTCTACAATCCTGATTTCAATAGCCCAGAAGAAACCATCCGCAAGCTGGCGATTGAGGCAACCGCGCTGGGGCGTCAGCTGCAGTTCGCGGATGCTAATCAAAGAATCGCCTTGGCCGATGCATTCTGCAAGAAAGCTGATTACTCACCTTGCGGCTATGTGCTCCGCACACACGGAATCCTGGCAGGCAGACAAGACCAATTTGTGATTGCGCGCCAGTATTATTTCGAGAGTCTTCTCTTTGCACGTGTTCATCAGGACCGTTTTTTAGAAGCAAATGCCGCCTTGAATCTTTCCTGGACGGCACTACAGATTAACCATTATGACGAAGCCGCGGATTGGTCGAGGACCGCGTATCAGATTGCCATCGAGATAGAAGCTGAGGGATTGGCTCAAGCCGCCTCGGGTAATCTCGGCTGGGCCTACTATCAGTTGGGGGACACAGAGAGAGCGATCGAAGTATTTGACGATGCCGGAAAACGCGCTGCCAGACTTGGCAGCATTCGCGATGAACTCAGATGGATCAGTGCTGCCGGGTCTATCTATCTGGATTCAGGAGATTTGGATCGAGCAATACATTCCTATCGTCAGGCGCTCTTTCTGGCAAAGCAGATCGATAGCAAGGAAGATATTGTCAACGCGCTGGAAGATCTGGCGCGGGCTTCGGTGGAGACTGGAAAGCTGGACGAGGCCGCCTCCTATCTCGATCAGGCAGCTTCCATGCAGAGTGAGAGCGGCAAGAGTCTAGGTAGCTATGCTCAATTGACACAGGGAATGCTGGCCGCCGGACGGCAGCAGGATCAGAAGGCGGAGGTGCTTTTTCGCACGATTCAAAACGATTCCTCAAGCCACACAACGACGCGCTTGGAAGCTGGAGAAGAGCTGGCCCTGTTACTCGAGCGGCAAGGAAATACTCGCGAGGCCGAGCGAGTCTACAAAAATACCCTGAGAGCCTTCGAGTCGGCGCGCGCGCAACTGAGGCGCGAAGATTCCCGATTGCCCTTCGCGGCAAATGCTACCAGCATCTATGACCGCTACATTCATCTACTGGTGCAAGAAGGACGGAGCAATGAGGCTCTGGCTGCGGCCGATCAGAGCCGCGCGCGGTCACTGGCGCAAGGTCTGGGAGAGGCCGAGGGCAAAGCGACCGTTCATTCAGCGGCTCTAAACCCTCGCAGGATTGCGCAAAACTGCGGCGCCACGCTGCTCTTCTATTGGCTGGGCGCGCAGAACTCCTACCTTTGGACGATTACTCCTGCGAAGATCACACTGATTCCGCTGCCCGCGCAAAAAACAATTGTGGCTCGCGTTGCGCGCTTCCGCAAGGCTTTGTTGGACGGAGAAGACCTACAGCGAACCGGGAACGAGGATGGACAGGCGCTTTATCAGTTATTGGTTGCTCCGGCAGAAAAACTGATCCAGCCCGCCGCTCCCGTGATAATTCTGGCCGATGGAGCGCTGAGCCAGTTAAGTTTTGAAAGCCTGCTTCTTCCCGGTGCCGCATCTGAAGTTCGTCTGCAAGCGAGTCAGAACCCACCCCTGCATTATTGGATCGAAGATCGAACGCTGCTCTCCGCTCCTTCGCTGGAACTGCTGGCCGCTGCCCGACCCGCGCGCAATGATGGCCGCAATCTGCTGTTGCTGGGCAATCCTGTGACACCGAGCGCGGAGTATCCAAGCCTTCCGCAATTTGGATTTGAAATAAATCAGATCGCACGGCACTTTGACGCTCGCAAAGAGGCTATTTACGCAGGCCGGCAAGCTACGCCCGCCGCTTATCTGAACAGTAATCCGGCGCAGTTCTCCTACATCCACTTCGTCTCTCATGCCGTTGCCAGCCGGATGGACCCTCTGGATTCGGCCATCATACTTTCAGCTTCAGCGCCTATAGGTTCAACGCAATCAGGCGCAGACACTGGAGGGGAGAACTTCAAACTGTATGCGCGGGAGATCACGCAGCATCCTATTGATGCGCGCCTGGTGACTATCTCGGCTTGTTATGGAAGCGGCACACGTTCCTACGCGGGAGAAGGATTAGTGGGCCTCTCCTGGGCCTTTCTCCGCGCGGGCGCGCGCAATGTTATCGGCGCGCTGTGGGAGGTGAGCGACGATTCAACGCCGCGCCTGATGGACTCTCTCTATCAGGGACTGGAGGAGGGACAAACGCCGGCTGACGCGCTTCGCCATGCCAAGCTGAACCTGTTGCACTCACAGAGCAGATTTCGCGCTCCGTTCTATTGGGCAGCGTTCCAGCTCTACGCTAAATGATAAGTTGCGAACGCTAGGGCCTGGGAGCTTACATTCTTCCCGTGGTAGGTAAAGCAAGAGCCGGCAATCGATAATCTACGACTAACATATTTATTTACATAAACTTGTCCCGTATTTATTTCGCCGATTAGCTGTTATTCCTGGTGCATTTCTCTGGAAATACAGACTTGTCTCGAATTAATTTTGCACATCAACTGAATTTGGACACAAAAAGTCTATTGAATTTTTTCGTCCGCCGGGATACCTTTACCTTGAAGAGTTTTTTGACACAATTGCTGCACTTGAAAGTCGTTAGTCCTTTGGTTAACCCCGAACTTGGAGGACACGTGCGAGCAAAATCGGATCGTATCTGCGCGTTGAATCTCGCGCTGACAGTGGTATTGTGCGTCTGCGCCGTCTCATTGATCTTCGGTTGCAACAGTCTTTCATTCAGTGCTCCAAGTACTTTAGCTGCGATCTCAGCGTCGAGCAGCACCATCCGGGTCAATCAACAACTGCAACTCTCCAGTCAGGCGCTGACCGTCGGATCGCCTCTGACTTTTTACGTTAACGGCATACTCGGCGGCAACGCGGAGTTTGGGACGGTGAGTAGTACCGGCCTCTATACCGCTCCCGCGATAGTTCCTGTTCCAAATACGGTGACAATTACCAGTAAGTCGAATGAGTTTCCCAGTGACCCGGCGGGTACCTTGACTCTCAGTGTGCTGAACCCGATTCCTGTCATCAGTACTGTCACGCCTTCCGGCTTTTCCGAAGGAACGACAACGATAACAGTTGCCGGATCACAATTTGTATATGGCGCGCAGATTCTCTGGAATGGCGTCGCGGTTCCCACTACGATGGTTTCAGGCACAGAGTTAGTGGCCGCAATCTCCGCGCCGATCCCCGGAACATTTCCGCTGTTGGTGAGCAATCCCGATCCAGGATCGGCAAACTCGGCAACTGTATCCGTGCTCGTCGGCCCCGGTCAGGTTGTTCTCACGCTACAGTCGGATGTGTACTCCGTGCGCGTGACCAACTCCCTCAATCTCGGCCTTCTCGTGAATGGAACCAATAACACCGGAGTAACGTTGCAGGTGAACGGAGTCGCCGGGGGCAACGCGCAGGTGGGCACCGCGGTTTCAAATTCCGATGGCTCCATCACCTACACTGCTCCGGCCGTTGTTCCGACCCCCAGTAATATCGTCCAGCTTACTGTTACCAGCGCCGACAACACGGCGGTATCGATCAAGCAGAACATCTCGGTGCTGAATCCGATCCCGATTCTCACTTCTGCTAATCCGATGACATTTAATATCAGCCCGCCGTCCACCACCGTCGTTCTGACTGGCCAGAATTTCATCTCTGGCGCGCAGGTCTTGGTGAATGGATCGCCGGTAGCCGCAACGGTTGCCAACAATGGCACCCAATTGACGGCGAGTATATCGCCGAGTGAGGCGGGCAATCTCGACTTGCAAGTCTTGAATCCCAGCCCCGGGCCGGCAACGTCAGCGGACCTTATCGCGCTGGTCAACGGCACGCCTCCCACACTGTTGGTCAGCCCCAATGATGCCTCGCGGTTCTTGCAGCAGGCGACCTTTGGCGCGACCGACGCCGACATTCATCACCTTTCCATGATCGGCTTCCAACCCTGGCTGAATGAACAATTCGCTATGGCACCCGCGCCGCAGGAGTCCGCCGTCGAGCAGGCTCTGATGACTTACAATCCGTCCTGCGCCGCCAGCGACGTCACCTGCAATGCCGCGCTCTTCCTACAGAATTCCTCGGACGAGATATTCGACCAGGACGCCTTCTGGCAGCAAAGCCTTGCCGCGCCCGATCAGTTGCGCCAGCGCGTGAAATATACCCTCTCCGAGTTGTTTGTCGTCTCCAGTGAATCGAACGCTACCGTGCAAAGTATGCCGCGCGGCGAGGCGAATTATTACGATCTTCTCGGCAAAGACGCCTTCGGAAACTTCCGCACACTGCTTCAAGATGTGACCTTGAACCCGATGATGGGCTTGGCTCTTTCTATGCTGGGCAACGACAAGGGCAATGCCACTACCGATCCTGACGAAAACTATGCGCGCGAAGTCATGCAGCTTTTCACCATCGGCCTTTACCAATTGAATGACGATGGCAGTCAAAAGCTGGGTTCGACAGGCCAGCCCATTCCTACCTACTCCAACACCGATGTGATGGGCTTGGCCAAGGTCTTCACGGGCTTCAGTTGGAACAATCCCAACGACACGAGCGATGCAGCCTGGGATAACTGCTGCGCCTATGTCGGCCCAGGGTATGGCGAAGAGATTCTGCCGATGCAGAGTTATCCCGATCATCATTCCACCGTGGAGAAGGACTTTCTCGGCGTCACCATTCCATCTTCTGGAAGCTCCGATCCTGCGGGCGACCTCAAAATCGCTCTCGATACCTTGTTCAATCATCCCAATCTGCCGCCATTTTTCTGCAAACAGATGATCCAGCATCTGGTCACCAGCAATCCCAGTCCAACTTACATCAGCAACTGCTCCAAAGTCTTCGAGAACGATGGAACGGGCGTACGCGGAAATCTGCAGGCGGTCTTCACAGAGATACTGCTTGACCCCGAGGCGCGCAACTCCGCCACGGACTTCAGCAATCCGCAATACGGAAAGGTGCGCGAGGCGCTGCTCCGCTATACGGAGTGGGCGCGCGCCTTCACCTCTCAATCGCGCAGCGGTTCATTTGCACTGGGCAGCACGGAAGACCCGATCTATGGACTGGGCGAGATGTGGATGCGCTCTCCCACCGTCTTCAACTGGTTTGCCCCTGGGTATGTTCCTCCCGGCACAAGCATCGAAGCCGCCGGCCTTGTAGCGCCGGAGATGGAGATGACGAATGTCACGACGGTTGTGGGATACCTGAATTATATGCAGGGCGCAATCGGCAGCAGCGCCAGCGCTGGGCCAGACGTTTTTTCGAGTTATGGAACTGAGATGAACCTGGCCGCAACTGCAACGCCGACTGCCCTCGTGGACCGCATCAATCTCTTGCTGATGGCAGGCGAAATGGACAATACACTCTACACCCAGATTCTGAATGCGGTCAGTTCGATTCCGATTCCCTCTGGCGATCAAACTGCCATCAATGCCGCGCTGGCCAACCGCGTCGAGGCGGCAATCTATCTCACCATGGCCTCGCCATCTTTCTGTGCGCAGTACTAAGGAGCACTTGATGAACAAATTCGAGCGATCCCGGCGGCAGTTCCTCAGGACAGCCTCCCTGGCCTCCATGGCAGGCCTCTCCGTCAGCCCCTTTCTGCTGGAGCTTAACTCTCTTGCCGCAATGGCTCAGGGTTCGGGCGCATCCGGTTACAAGGCTCTGGTCTGCGTCTTTTTGCAAGGAGGCAACGATGGCCACGGCACGGTGATCGCGACCGACCCGGACTCCTTCACCGCATTTACACAGGCGCGTTCGGGAGCGCCGGGGCTTGCTTATCCACTGGGCGAATTACTGCCGATTACTTTGAACACTCCGCAAAGCGGCCGCACCTTCGCGCTCAATCCAGCGCTGACTGGATTGCAGAATCTCTTCAGCGCCGGTCGTGCCGCCATCGTTGCCAATACCGGCACGTTGATTACACCGGCAACCAAGGCCCAGATCAACGCCAACTCCGTTCAACTGCCGGCGTCGCTCTTTTCGCACTTCGATCAGACGGCGGCGTGGCAGGCTATCGCTTCCAATGGCGGCAGCGCGGAGCACGTGGGATGGGGCGGCGCGGTTGCCGATTTGATCGAGAGCATGAACATGAATTCGAACTCCATGTTCACTTGCATCTCCACGGCGGGCATCGCGCTCTTCCTCTCTGGGCAAACGTCGTTTCAACTTAACGTCACACCGGCGGGTCCGATACCTATCTCTGGATTGGCACAGCCTATCTTCGGTCTACAGGCTGGGTCGAACCCGCTCGCATCGATTCTTACCGCCGATGAAACCAATCTCTTCGCCAAGGAATATGAGGTTGTTGTCACTCGTTCAACGCAGGCGCAGGCGCTGCTGGCCTCTTCGATGCTTCCGGCGGGCGCGGGCGGAGTTCCCAACCCTCCACAATATCTCGATCCCATGACCAATAAACTTACCGACAACCCGCTCGCCGCCTCGCTCCAGACCGTGGCCCGGATTATCGGCGGAAGAGCCAGCCTGGGAGTGACGCGGCAGATATTCTATGTCCAGCTCGGCAGCTTTGATACCCATAACAACCAAGCCATCCAACACGCGCAACTGCTGACGCAGCTTGGCGAGGCGCTCGAGTATTTTGACGGATTGATGAACACGGCAGGCTTGGGCAACCAGGTAACATCCTTCACCGCATCCGACTTTGGCCGGACACTTACCAGCAACAGCAACGGCACCGACCACGGCTGGGGCAGCCACCATTTCGTTGTAGGAGGCGCTGTGCAAGGCCAGAATATGTATGGTCAATATCCTGTGATCGGAGTAAATCAAATCAACGATGTCGGCGCCGGCCGACTGATTCCCACCACCGCCGTAGACCAGTACGCGGGAACACTTGCGCAGTGGTTCGGGCTTTCCGATAGCCAGATCAGACAGGTCTTCCCGAACTTTGCCAACTTTGGTTCTAACCCGTATCTGGGATTTATGGGCTAGAAGTAGATTCGCGGAAGTGGCTCAGGCAGTTAGATCGCAGTGGATTCCATTGGCAAATAATCTGCCGCCACATCAACAATGCGTATAAGCCTCCAGCGCGACTTTGTTGGGAATGGTGAGTGTGGAACCGTTGAACATCACCAGCTTGCGGCTTCGGAAGGCGCTCAATGTTCGCGTGACAGTTTCGCGCGAAGCGCCAATAAATTCGCCAACCTCGCCGTGCGTCAGCGAAAAACGAAAACGCGTTCCAGAGTCAGTAGTCTGACCGTTCTCGCTCCAATCCAGCAGCAGCCGCGCCAGCTTCTCAGGGGCCGAGGCTGACAGCCCCACCGTGCGCAACTGCTCACAGGCCACGGCGTATTGGCGGCTGAGCTCCCTGGCCAGTATTTGATAGGCCTCTGGATGGCGCAAAAGAAAGTTGAGAAAATCGCGTCGGCTGATGTGCGCCAGCTTGCACGGATAAAGTGTTTCCGCCGTCATTCCGTGAGGATTGCCCGAGAGCACAGAATCAATCCCAACTATCTCGCCCTTTTTGGCGATGCAGAGAATGAGACGCTTGCCATCGCTCGAGTTGATGGATATCTTCACTTCGCCTTCGAGAACCACGAAGACCTGCTGCGGCAGTTCCGTCTCTGAAAACAGGAGGACATTTGCAGGATAGAATGATGGATTCGCCATCGACGCCAGATCGCTGAGCGCCTCGGGCGTTAACTGATCGAAGAACTCGCCGGTCAACTTGCTTTGGCCTTTGCAATCGCTCATTGCTTCAGTCATTGTGTACATTTGCTGCCTCCATGTTCGGTTCGATCCGCATTACTGCCGGTTACTTCTTCCGCGAGGAATTGCGTCATCGGAGTGTTAGCGACAAGTCTGGCTCTGGTTTGGGCATAGATGTCCTTGAGGACGCGCTTGCCGCTAACATCCGCGTACGTCACGTTGCACAGGTCGAGTGAAACTTTTCTCGACGCCAGCCGGTGCGCCGCTTCTTCCCATGCGTGGTCAAGTTCGGCCACCCAGGGGCCGGCGATCCGTCCTTCCAGCCGGATTGCCATTTCAGCGTCCGTTTCATGAATGATGATTCGTAGCATTTGCTGGTCCGTTTCGCGTACGCCTTCCCTATGGCATCTCCCGTGCCAAACTCCGCGGCGCTCGCGTGGCATTCACTGGAGCGATGAAGTATAAGGGTTTAGCTCGATTGTCGAGAAAAAGGGGGTGTGCGGCGACAACTGTCGTGACGAAGGAATGGTGACGATATTCCGTCACTGAGACTACATATAGTCACTTCGCTTGATGGCGAGCTTCTTTATCTTGGAGTTCAATGTGGTTCGTTTGAGACCCAAACGCGCCGCTGCCCCGTCGGAGCCGCCGATTTGTCCCTTGGTCTCGCGCAATACGCGCACAATGTGCTCCCGCTCCGCGGCTTGCAGCGTGGGGCTTTCCGATTCATCGAATTCATCGTCGGCAGCAATTTCCAGTTCGGCCAAGGGAACATATAGAACCGGACCGCGCGTCAAGATCACCGCCCTCTCGAGAAAATTCTCCAGCTCGCGGATATTCCCCGGCCAACGCCAGCGTATCAATGCCTGCATGATCTCATCGGGAATTGTTGTGATCGTCTTGCCCATTCGCCTGCTATGCGTGGAAACAAAATGCCGCACGAGAACGGGAATGTCGCTGGCGCGGTCGCGCAACGGCGGAGCGAAGATGGGAAAGACCTTGAGCCGGTAAAAAAGATCACTGCGGAATTGCTTCTCGGCCACCATCTGGGCCAAGTCGCGATTGGTGGCCGCAATCAGCCGGACATTGACGGAGATCGGTCTGTTTCCACCCAGGCGCTCGATCTCCCGCTCCTGCAAGGCGCGCAGCAGCTTGGGCTGCAAGTCGAGCGGCATCTCGCCCACCTCATCCAAAAAAAGCGTGCCTTCGTGGGCCAATTCCAGACGGCCCATCTTGCGCGCGATCGCGCCTGTGAATGCGCCTTTTTCGTGGCCGAACAGCTCGCTTTCCAGCAGCCCGGCGGGAATGGCCGCGCAGTTGAGTTTGATGAAAGTCCGCGCGCTGCGGGGACTCAGGCGGTGAATCGCGCGCGCCAGCAGTTCCTTGCCTGTGCCCGTCTCGCCCTGAATCAAAACCGTTGCATCGGTGGGCGCGACAGTCTCAATCTCCTTGAGCACCTGTCGCAGCCCCGCGCTCTCTCCCACTATATCCTCGAAGCGATTCTCCAGATTGATCTCTTCTTCGAGGTACTGCTTCTCTTGCCGCAGCCGGTCGCGCAACTCATTAATCTGACGGAATACCTGGGCATTGTTCACCGCCATCGCCACCGGCCCGGCAACTTCGGACAGTATCTTGGCTTCGCGCTGTGTGAACGCGCCCTGCATTCGGCTGGCCACCATCAAGGTTCCCATCGCCTCGCCGCGGTAGATCAGCGGAACCCAGCATCCCGACTGCATCCCCAGAACGGTCAAGCTCCACAGGGTCTCCTGAGAAAAGCGCGACTCCTGCATCCGCTCGACCAGCACCGGCTCGCGGGTGCGATAAGCCTCGCCATGCGGCGATCCGTCCAGCGGCACCTGTTGTTCGGCATGCTGAGGTCCGCTCTCATCCCCGCCCAAAAACTGCACCATCATCCCGCCCGTGGCTTCATCGTAGAGTCCCAGCATGGCGCAATCGTGGGGAATCACCTCGTCGATGCTGGCTGAGATTGCCCCCAGTAGTTTGCGCACGTCCAAACTGGTCAGCAGCGCGCCGCTCAGTTGCAGCATCACCGCCTCTTCGGCGCGCTTGCGGTCGGTAAAGTCGCGCGTCACCTTGGCATAGCCGGTCAGTTCACCGCCCGCATCGCGGATGGCCGTTAGGCTGACGTCGGCCCAGAAACGCGAACCGTCCTTGCGCACCCGCCATCCCTCCTGCTCCACGCGGCCACGCTCCGCGGCCAAACGCAGCAGCGCTGCAGGCCTGCCCCGCTCCACATCCTCTTGAGTAAAAAATCGCGAGAAATGCAGGCCCAGTATCTCATCGCTCGAATAGCCTTTGATGCGCTCGGCGCCTGGATTCCATGTGGTGATGTGGCCATCGCGATCCAGCAGGTAAATCGCGTACTCGCGTACGCTTTCAACGAGCGAGCGAAGCTGTAGATCATTGCGCCGCAGCGCCTCTTGCGCGGCACGCTGCTCGGTTACATCGCGCACAAAGCTCAGCACCACGAGACCGGAGCCGGTTTCGACAGGCTTGAGCATGATGTCAACCGGAAATTCGCTTCCATCCTTGCGCAATGCGAAGAGGTTCATCGCCGCGCCCATCTGTCGCGCGCGCGGGTGGGCATGGTAATTTTCGCGATGACCGGGATGATGTGATCTGAAGCGTTGCGGAATCAGATTCTCGACCGGCTGGCCGAACAACTCCGCCTGCGTGTGACCGAACAACTCCGCCGCGCGCGGGTTAGCGCCGCGGATTATCCCTTCGGCATCCGTGACAAAAATCGCATCTGGAGAAACATCGAAAAGGTTCTCCAGCGCTGAGTGAGCAAGCTCGGCTTGTTCGTGCTCAGCCATAGCCGCTGCGTCCCCTTCAGGGGAATTGAACGGGCGCATGACAGGCTCCAACTAATGAATGTCAAGATACGCCAATTACTGTCGTTGCGCAACATGGGCACGAGTGTCCAACTTGCAAAGGTGCATCCAAGCATACGGGAGAGCTGTACCACGATTTACGCAGGAAGCCGTCCGCGATATGACGCGGGCTGGCGTCGGGGAATCCGTCGCCATGAAAATGTCTGGGCACAAAACCAGATCAGTTTTCGACAGGTACAACATCACGTCCGAGGCAGACCTGCGAGACGCCTTGCGGAAATCCAAAACCCACCGAAAAGATAATGCGGAGCAGGATCGTATGCAGGGCAAACGCATTTCACAATATGGGAAGAATCTCTCTTGAAAAGGCACGGCTTCAGCCGTGCCAATGAAGGGTACGGGCTTTAGGAATGAAGGGTACGGGCTTTAGCCCGTACATAAATCCTGCATGATCATCGCTCGGCTTTAGCCGCCGAGGGAATCATCCGTCAATATTGCTTCAAAATCCGAGTTTTTCCGCAGCCTGTGAAGTCGTGCCCTTTCAAACCGCCATTGTCCACGATCCAAAATCCAAATGCGTTTGCCCTGGGATCGTATGCCAGTCGTTATCGGGCATACAGGGGGGAGAAATCGACCTTGAATCTCACGAGACGTACGGAGAATCTGAGAAGGCGTACGAATTCCGTGCGTTTGGACACAAACGACCGGGACGCGAATATTCTTGCGTCCGTAAACTCTTTGTTTTGTAAGTGTTTTTGGTTGCGGGGGCTGGATTTGAACCAGCGAACTTTGGGTTATGAGTAGCCGGGAACTCACACATTTTACAGACTTTACAGCACTTA